>JBAWVS010000023.1 GCA_037147175.1 bacterium | reverse complement strand
ATTAATTTTTCTCTTCTTTTTTTATCGGAGAATCAATAAAATTTCTTAAGGTCCCAATTATTATCAGAAAAAGTACGCGTCCTTGAAGAAAAAGTGCAATAATAACAAAGATTAAAATCTTTTAGTTATATATAAAGACAGTGTATGGTTTTACACTGTCTTTTGTTTGTAAAATTCTTTTATTTGTTCAAGTATTTTTATATTCATATCTCCGAAAGCTTTAATTAGAAAGGCTCTTTTCTCTTCATCAATATACTTTATTTCTATTTCTATGCGTTTTTCAGGCAGATCTCCTGATGAAAATTCTGCCCATTCAATTATTGCAAGTGCTTTATCGTTTTCTGTGTACTCATGAAGCTCCTCCAGTATAGATTCTAGCCCTTCTCTTTCCAATCGGTACAGGTCAAAGTGATAAAGGCTTATTTTCCCTGAATGATATTCGTTAAGTATAACAAAGCTCGGGCTGGTGACTTTTTCTTTTATACCAAGGTATTTTGCAAGATGTTTTACAAAAGTTGTTTTTCCTGCGCCGATATCGCCATATAAACAAATTAATCCGCCCGCTTCTGAAATGATTTCAGCCATATTTTGTGCGAATTTATCTGTATCGTCAATGTTTTTAATTTGTAGAGTAAATGTATTATTCATAGGTTAAATACTAACATAAAAAGGCATAAAAATGCCCTGAACAACCGCTGTTTTGATTCCCGGTGATCAGCCAGGATGGGTGCCCACCCTTATAGATTATTCGTTTCCTAAAGTAAATTAGGTATACGTCACTATAAAAAACGGAGAAAGGCTCCCTATTTATAATAAATGTAGGATCAAAACTAATCGGCTACTCAGGGATTTTCATAATTTTATTCTTTCATATTTTTAATTCTTTTTCCAGTCTTGACAAATTAATTTTTGTTGACTTCACCGTATTTTTTTATGCAATGTTCTATAAATTTAAAAAGTTCAGGATCTTTTCTTTTTAAAACTGATTTTGTATGGAAATAACAAGAATCAAAATTATCGCTATCCATCAAGTTAATATGCGGTTTGTAAATTGAAGTATAAGCTTCATATCCCTGAGCAAAGTATTCGTGGCTATTCCAGGCACCGTAACTGTCTAAGCATTTATCTTCTTTTTTAGCCTTTTTGTATAGCTTTTCTAAATGGTCATAATCCGTTTTATCTATTATAAAATCATGGATGCTATGTTTTAATTCATGTGCAAACATATCATAGGGTTCATCAAGTCGAGCATTGGTTATTATTATTTTTTTGTCGGTTCCGCTTAAAGCTGTACAAGAATCCTCAAAACGACCATCTCCTATTCTTTGCCCAACTAAATCTTTTTTCATGGTCGTTATAGTGTCGTTTAGAATAAAACATTTGGCTCCCATTTCGGTTAATTTTTTAAGAGCTTTAAAATATGGAACCAAATCTTTGTCAATGCAATTTTTTTGCTTCGTATTTAAGTTTTTAAGTTCTTCAATATATTTAGACCTTAATATTTTATATTCTTTGCGTTCTGATAAATCAGAAATATTTTCATTCAAAAATCGATCTTCTAAATTAAATTTACCCTGCGTTTTTAGCAGCATTATGTGAGCCAAGTCATTAAGCGAAGAATCAGATTTACTGATTTTCTCAAGTGTAATTTTTACCGGAACAGGGTGTTTTTTTAAGTAAAGTGCAAAAGAATGAAGAGCCATTTCCTTTAATTCAATATCTTTATCCGTAATTGATGTGGAATTAATTATGTTTGATAAAAGTCCAAAATTTTCTTCTGTTTTTACACGTCCGGCACACCATGTTGCTGCTACTTTTAGAGAATGATCTGCCTTTTCATCTTTTAAAAGTTGCGGGATTATTATTTCTAATTTGGGAGAGCGAATTTTTCCCATATTTATCAGAATAGTTTTTTTAGCAGTCTCCGTATTGGGGTTTTCAATTATGCTTTGAATTTCATGAAAGGCATAATCATTAGGTGGAAGAAGTTTTACCAGTGTGTCTAAAGCATAAGTCTTGCAGGTACTATTGTTGTCTTTTTTAATTAAATCAACTAATAAGGTCTTCATTCTTTTTTGGGTACAAATGTCCAAATTCTTATAAATATAGCTAAATAATTCAATAGAATTCAGTTTTATTCCATTAGCAGAAGGAGAAGTATCAGGTGTCTCTTTAATCATTTTTTCAATTAATGAAAAGTGAGAAGACAAGTCTCCCATCGGAATATTCAATATTTTTAACGCTTTGTAGTGGGAATAAAGTCCTCCTAAAGAGCATTCGCGAAGTTTTGCTATACGTTCTTGAGGATCTTTAGGCAAAAGATCCGAATCTATAGCCCCAATACTTAAAGCTCGATTCAGATATTTAGCTGGTTCTTCTACTTCCTGCCATAAAATTTTTTCTTCCTGTTCAAATAATTTATGCTTATCTTTAATATCGCCACTTTGTTTATATTGTTTTGATAATTGATTTAATTTATTAATATCAGGGTCTTTAAGAGAGTTGCCTTTTTCAAAAAAATCAGGTTTTCCTGCAAAAGATATCATTCTCAAGTTTTTAGTAGCAGGAATTTGTTTATTATTGACAGTATTTATATTTAATTTATTTAAAACTTGCATGTTCACCATTATTTATTCCTTTATTCATTTAAAAATCAGGTGAATAAATAAAAATGCTAAAAATTTTTAATTTCTTAGTAATTTGTAACAATCAATTTAATCAATTTGTCTTATGAAAACGCTAATTCTTTATTTTATAAAGTTTTTTCAACAGCTTGAAAAACTTTTTCTACGGAAATATCAAGACATATTGTGTTTTTGCAGGAAACTTTTCTTTTGTCCCACAGGCATGGTCTGCATTCATTATTTTCCGCAGTTATTGCAATATATTTAGGGTCGTTCATAGGGAATAACTTGTATTCATCAGTCGGACCAAATAGTGCAACAGTCGGGGTTTTTACCCCTACTCCTATATGCATAGGGGCAGAATCAACACACACAAGTGCATCAGCAAGTTTAATTATTGCCGCCAGTTCAATTATATTCGCTGTTTTATTGGTTAAATCCAAAAAGTTTTCTGATAAAATTTCGCCGAGTTCTTTTTTTAGCGCAATGGAAACTTCTTCGTCATCTTTCCCGCCCGTAAGAATTACCCTGTATTTTCCTGTATCGAGTAATCTTTTTATTAATTCAGTCCAGTTTTTTACATCCCAGAATTTTAAAATATTTTTTTGAATACTTAATTTACTCACACCCGGATGAATTATTATAACTTTTGCGTCAGTATTTTTTATAAAATCTCTTTTTTCATTAATGATTTTTTCGGGAACATTTATTTCGGGAAATTCGGCTATGGCTTTGGGATTAAGAGATTTTGCAAGATCATGATACATTCCGCCTGCATATTGTTTTTGATTTAAAGGAACTGTTTTTGTTAATAAAACTTTGCTCAAAGCCCCGCTATCATAGCCAATTTTCTTTTTAATTCCTGTTAAAAACAATAATAAAGCAACCTGCTGAGAACTGCCGGAAGAAACAACTATATCAAACTTTCTTACCCAAACTTTCAGCAAAAATTCAAGGATATTTTTGTAGGTATTTTTACCTTTGATATCGCAAATTATTGTTTCATCAATTAAATCAGTAAGCTTTTCAGCCGCAGCACTTCTGGGTTCCGTAACAAAAGTTATATGCGAATCAGGATAAGCAAGTTTTATTGTTTTAATGGTGGGGAAAAATAATATTTGATCTCCCAATCCGCCAAAATTTATTAAAATAATTTTTGTTTTTTTTGATTTCATTTTAAATATTTATGTATTAATTGTTTGTCGACCCATCTCGTTTTTTAATTCGTTTATCTTTGATTCGAACTGCATTGCCTGTTCCGGATTTTTTTGTTTTAAATCTTCGTATCCTTCCAAAAGCCCTTCAAAAATATTTAAGCAAAGTTTCTTACATAATTCTTCTTTGTTTACTTCTGTTAAAACTGCTTCGGGTTTTTCAAGAATGGTTGTTGTCATATTTTTGGCACCTTCTTATAATCTGACTAATTATTTAAAACAGCTAAATAAAATAAATTGATAAACAAATCAAAAATTCTTTACATAAATTATAACATGTTTTTAAAATTGTCTTTAAAATTTATATTCAAACTTCAAGTTATTTCGCAATTTTATTCAAGTTTATATTTGCTGCAAAAACGGCTATAATCATCCAGAAAATTATATTAACCTGCGGTCTGAAAAAGATTGTGTCAACCAGTCCATGCAGCATTATTCCGATAATCCCAATCAGGCAGGAGGAAATAATTATTTTTTGTTCAACAGTTGTATTAGAAATAATTATTTTAATTCCTTTTGCGACAATCATAAATATCAGCCACATAAATGCCAGTAGTGCAAAAATTCCGCTTTCTGCCGCTATTTCAAGAGGAACACAATAAGCTCCAAGCGCATCAAATCCTGTTACCATATAAAAACCATAAGTTAATCTGAAAACGGTATTTCCTGAACCGATGCCGATAAACCAATTATCAAGAAACATTTTAAATGTTGCAATCCATACATTCATTCTGAAGGAATTGCTGGAATCAGCTCGAGCTGCGAAAATTGAAGCTATTCTGTGTTGTAATGAAGGAGAGGCAACTATTGCGAGGACTACTAATGCAACTCCCGCTGTTATTATTCCCAGCCATAAGTTTTTCAGCCATTTATTATCACTGTAGTCATGCCATATAATATGCCCTGAAATTGCGATAATTAGTGCTAACATGCCTGTTATAGATATATAAGCACCTCTTGAACCTGTAAAAACTATTGCAAGCATTATAGCAAAAGTTCCAATTCCCGATAAAACTGCTAATTTTATTGTACGTTTATTTAAAAAGTAGAAAAACATGCCTGCTGCTGAAGAAAATGAAGCAATAAGGTATCCTGCAAGTAAATTTGGGTTATATGGTTTTAAAGTCCCATAAACCCTGTTCATTAATTGTTCAGGATTAGCTTTGCTTACATCCTGCCATCCTGCAAGCGCATTTACTCCATGAATTTGCTGATAAATGCAGTAAAAAGCTTCTAAAGAAGCAATGGCAGCAAGAATCCCCAACAGATAAACCGTTCTTTTCGGGTGGTTTTTAATAAAATTGTAAAAAGTCAGGTATGCTCCAAAGTAAACAAGCATTTTGATGTAGCCTTTTGCAGCCGCTATAGGCATGTAAGAAAAAGCGACGCTTAGTCCGGCTATAGCAAGAAATAAAAATATCGCTGTATCAAGGTTGTTTATGGAAAAACTTTCTCCTTTGCCCAGGCATAATTTAAGAAAGGAGAAAGCAAAGCATAACAAGGCAAGCAGTCCGATTATTCCTGTTGGGGCGACAATTATTGAAAACATTAAGAGTGTTATAAAAAAGAATATTATTGTGTCCAGATTTTTAACAAATAAGCTGTTTTCTGACAAATTTGAAAAAACATTCTGACTAAAGCCAAAAAATTGATTTAATTTTTGCTGGATAAAACTTTCTTTTGCTGATTTGAAGAGCGTTGATTCATCTGTGATATCAAGTCCTTTCAGTAATTTCCCGACAAAAGAAGTTTTGTAATATTTTGAAAAGTTTTCTGTCTTACACATAATAATTAATCTATTACTTTTACGTCTGAAACGATTCCGCCGAATTTATAATTGTAGCCTTCAAGCTCAATAGGAAGTCCGATTTTTATTTTGTTTCCTCCTATAACAGGGCCGTCCGGAGTAATTATAGAACTATCTCTCAGTGTTACAAGGAAATTAAACGTATAAGGGGTTGTAGGATCAGTTGCCGCAATAGATTGAGAAAGATCTTTAGGGTTTGGCATCGGAGTTTGCCAGTTTGTTTTTATTACTTTCAGGATGGTCAGCTTTGTATAAGGAACGTTCCTGATCGTGATAAAACTTTGTTCGCCTTCTTTTAAGATATTGCTGTCTTTTGAAAGTTTTATTCCTCGCATCATTACATCAAACTGAACATCTTTAGTTCCCAAATTTACTTTTGAAGATGTCAGGAATTTGCCTGATTTTACCAGATAAATCCCCAGTAATCCCAAAACTACAAATACTATTACAAGCAAGTCTATGATGTTTATTTTTCCAAAAAGTTTTCCGTCTTTTAGCATTTATTTATTCTCCTCTACACGCTAATTATTTTTTATATTTCTTCAACATATTCATATAAATCAGCTAATTTATTATTTCTAAATCTGAATTTAGTACCATGATTGTGTCCTGTTCTTGCGTCAAAATCCACTAAAATGTCACCTTTTTCTATTGAATTAATAAAACCTTCTAATGAAAAACCAGAAAGTTTCATAATTTTTTCATATTTAAAAAACTCTTTGCCTTCTATTTTTTTTACATTAGCTCCCACGAAAAAGCAATTATGTAACTTTGTTCCTGCTTTGTGATATAAGTCCTGAAAGCCCCAATAAGGTTGAGGTGATAATTCTTTTAATCCTACCCTTTTCTTTACGGACTTAAGCCATTCAGTATGTTTTTCTGTAATCGCATTTGCATCAAATGATATTAAAATCTTTTGGTCTACTCTATCAACAACGACTTTAAATCCTCTATCACTTCTCGCATTACAAGAGATTGTTTGTCTGAAACTCATTTCTTCTTTTGGGTATTTTTTCCCTGCTTCTTTGTGTTCCCATCCATATTTTGGCAATAAAATACAAGGAACAAATTTTAGTGCCATAGGCGAAGGCTCTGTGTGAAAGAGTGTAACAAGTGAGTTTGTATTACTTCTTTGACATTTTAATTCCCATTCTGCTGCGTTGGGTATAGGCAAATTATTTTCTTCTATGCCTAATAAATCTTCAAGTGTATTTCCAACTCCACCACAATTTCCATGTCTGCCACATTCAATCCAACCCATATTTCTAATTGCTTTTAATTTTTCTATTAATATTTCTTTTGTGAATATTTCTTTGCACATTAAACTAGTCTTTCTATAAAATTTTCAATTGAATAGTATTATCTTTTATCCGTTGATTTGCCAGTTCTATATAATCTTTGCTGATTTCTATGCCTACATATTGCCTGTTTAAATTTAAAGCGGCTATTGCCGTTGTGCCAGAACCCATAAACGGGTCTAAAATTGTTTTTACGTTAGTGGATGATATTATCCTATCTATTAATTGTACAGGGAATGGTGCCGGATGAGGATTTTTAAGTTCCTGATTAAATTCCCAAACATCTCCATAAGCATTTGCTTTTGAAGAAAGCCTAAAATCAGGTTTTGCAATCATATAGATAACTTCATAAGTGGGTAAAAAATAGCCGGGATTAAAATTAATTCCGCCTTTTCTTCTCCAGATTATTATTTGACGAACTGGAAAACCCGAAACTATGTCCTGTCTATCTTGCAATAAACCTGCCTGTACCCGCCATTTATGATTGTAAAAAATAGCTCCATTGTCAGGAATTATTCTATACATTTCTGCTAAACAAGCTCTTTGCCATTCAACATATTCTTCATGAGGCATGCAGTCGCCATGTTCGCTATAACCGTTTATAAGAGCCGCATTTGCCCATTTACCACCATTTCCACATTTCATTCCATTGCCTGTAGAGTTTTTTAAATTGTATGGGGGACTAGTAATAACCAAATCAATACTGCCATCAGGTATTGTTTTCATTATTTCTAAGCAATCGCCACAAATTATTTTATTTAATAAATCTGTTTTTTTAGTTATCAATACCTTACCCCCTTTATAAATTAAACTTTTGAATGTAATTCCTGAATATGCTCCAGATTAATGTTTTCTATCGTTTCAGTAAGTTCTTTTATGGTTGTTGTAGCAGCACCAAAATGCCTTACTACAATGCTTGCCGCAAGATTTCCTATTACAGATGCTTCGGCTCCTTTTGCCCCTGCACAAAGAGCAAGTATTACGCTTGCTACAACAGTATCACCTGCGCCTGTAACGTCAAAAACTTCTGTCTTGTTGAAGGCAGGAATGCCTGTTATGTTTCCGTTTGACTCAAAAAGAACCATGCCTTCTCCGCCTCTGGTTAAAAGAACCATATCCGAAGAAGTTTTTTCAAGAAGGTCAGACCCTGCTCTTAAAAGAGTTTCCTGATTTGTTATTTTGTAGCCTATTGTTTTTTCAGCGTCAGGCTGGTTTGGGGTAATTATTGTCGCGTTTTTGAATCGGCTGAGATCTTCCTGCGCGTCTACTGCTATAAATTTGTTATATTTTTTTGCTGTTTCTATTGCTGTATCAATTATTTTTCGAGTTATCATTCCAATTCCATAGTCAGAAAGCAGTATTCCGTCAAAATGCGGTGTAAGTTGACGAATTTTTTCGATGACTTTGTCTTCAATTTCTTTGCTTAGCGGTTCACAGGATTCTCGGTCTATTCTTATTATTTGCTGTGTTACAGACTGGGCAGATGATCCTGAAATCCTTGTTTTTGTTGTTGTTACTCTTGATTCATCAACAATAATCGGTGATATATCAATATTAGCCTCTTGAAGTGTTTGATCAAGAATTGACCCGTAATAATCGTTTCCTTTTACGCCGAGTGCAGAGACTTTTCCCGAATTTAATGTTGAAATATTGTGAGCTGCGTTGGAAGCAGCACCAAGCAATGTTTTTGTGTGGCTGTGTTTTAAAATCAAAACAGGTGCTTCTCTTGAAATTCTGTGGCTGTTGCCATAAATCATTTCATCAAGAGCAAAATCCCCTATTACGAGTACGCTTACTTTACTTAAATTTTGTATAATGTTTTTAAGCTTTTCTTTATTTACTACAGACATAATCTCGCCTTTTTAGAAATTTAAATTTTATAACCGTAAGTATATTATTACAAATATGTTTAATTTAGAATAAAATTATATCAAATTTATTGGTGAGCAAGCGTGTTGAAAAATTCTGACAGTATTAATAACGAAACAGAAAAGTCAAAAAAGTTTGTCTTTCAATTATATGATGAAAACATTGATTTTGTTGAAAGCTTGTCATATCAGGAAAAAAATGACATCCTGAATCAATTGCTTAATGATTACAGGTTATCAAATATTTATGGCAAAAAACTTGTTAAAAAGGCAAGTAATATAAAAAAATCAGTTATTATTTTTTTTGCAGTGATTATAGGAATTCCCCTTATACTATATTTGATAAGCCTTTCGTTAAATTTAACAAAATCAAGTTATACTCAAATGCAAAATAATTTTTCAAAATTATTTTGATTATTATTTAACTCTTGAAAATACTTCAACATCAAGGTTTTGCATTGTATTTGATTGAAAATAAGCCGCGCTTGCTACCATAGCTGCATTGTCTGTGCAGTATTTAAATTCAGGTGCATGAACTTCTAATTTTTGGCTTGATTGGTAGTTTTGCAGGTCAAAGAATTTTCGTCTGATTTCAGAATTTGCCGCAACTCCGCCTGCAAGCGCAATTTTTTTAATTCCGTTATTATTAGCGGCTTTGAGAGTCTTTTTTAGTAAAATTTCCGAAACAGTTTCTTGAAAACTTGCCGCAACATCTGCTTTAGGCAAATCTTTCGGAGAAAATTGATTGCAAACTCTTAAAACAGCTGATTTTAAGCCGCTAAAACTGAAATCATATTCAGAAACTTTTGCTTCGGTGAATTTAAATCTTTTTTTATCGCCCTCATGTGCAAGTTTGTCCAGATAAGGTCCACCCGGATAAGGCAGCCCCAAAAGTCTTGCAACTTTATCATAAGCTTCTCCCACCGCATCATCAAGGGTTTCTCCGAGAAGTTCCTGCTCTTCGTATGATGATACTTTTATTAATTGTGTGTGTCCTCCGCTAACAAGAAGGCAAATAAAAGGAGGAGAAAATTCGCTTTCCAGATAATTTGCACAGACGTGTCCATTAAGATGATTAACTCCTATAAAAGGTTTATCATGAACCACACTCATGGTTTTTGCCGCGTTCAACCCCACCAGTAAAGCGCCGACAAGCCCTGGTCCCACTGTTGCCGCAAAAGCTGTTATGTCTTTTTTTATATCAATTCCAGCTTTTTCTGTTGCTTCTTCGATTACGGGAACTATGCTTTCAAGGTGCATCCTTGCGGCGACTTCCGGCACAACTCCACCGTATTTTTTATGTGTATCGATCTGTGAAGCTACGACATTAGAGAGTATTTCCCTGCCGTTGCGGATTACCGCAGCGGCTGTTTCGTCACAGCTTGATTCCACGGCTAAAATTATCTGATCTGCCTGCGAAGCATTGCCTATTTCTATAATTTGGTTTGTTAGAGGGGTTTGGTATTTCATGAATAGCTTTCTTGAATTTATATTCTTATGTCATTCTGAGGCATAGACTCAGAATGACATAAGAATATTTTAGTATAAAAAAACTTCGATGGTAGAATTTTACATCGTTTTGCTACGAGCATTGACAGTTAATTTACTCGGGATTTGAAAGCACCAGAGCGCAAATTTTGTTTACACCTGCTTTGTTCAAAACCTTTATCATTTCCTGCAAAGTTACACCTGTTGTGCAAATATCATCGAGCAAAAGCAGATTTGCGCCTGTGTATTTTTCTTTATTAACGCAAAAAGCGTCTTTTAAATTCTCTAATCTTTGAGTTCTGTTTAATTTGTATTGAGGAACTGTATCCTTTACACGAGAAATAAGCTCTGTGTTTACAGAATAGCCTGTTAATTTTGAAAACTCAGCGGCAATTATCTCGATATGGTTGTATTTTCTTTGTTTTAACCTTTTTATGTGCGAAGGCATCGGAATTATCTCGAAACTTGTTTGCGCATAAGTTGTATTTTGCCAGAAATCAAAAAGAATTTGTGCGGCATAAGGAGCAAAGTCTTTCTTATTATGGTATTTTATGCCTCTAATCAGCTTTTGCATTTCGTTTTTGTATGGTGATACAGAAAATATTTCGATATTATTAAATGATTTATATTGTCTTGGCGGATTAATTTTAATTTTTTTATAGCATTCTTCGCACATTACCTCTGAATACGATAATTTTCCGCAAAAATAGCATCTTTTATAATAAATCCAGTCCAGCAAGGATTTAAGTTTTATTAGCAAATCAAACATTATTCCACCTGAGAGGGATTAAGTGCATAAATTAATCCTGTAATATTTAATTCATAAAGCAAATTTAATATTGATGTCAATCATTTTGAGGGAGAGTATGAAGTTTTTTAATAATAATGAAAACAAACCTCAGAGTAGTTATCCAAGCATAAAGACTATTTCTGTAGAAATGCCTGCTATTTCTGAATTCTGTTCTGTAACGAGGTTGCCTGATTTGTTCAAACTGTCAGGCACCGATACTTTACCGGTTATTGATTTGCAGGGAAAGATTATTGGTATTGTTTCCGAGTATGATCTTGCGCGTATAGTCCCTGAATTAAGCGTAAATGAATATAGCTATCAATGCAAAGTAAAAGTGCTTGATATTATGACAGAACAAGTTTGGACAGAGCAAAAAGATACAAATATCAAGGAATTGCTCAATAAAATAAAAGATATGCATACAAGAGTAATTCCTATTGTAGATAAAGACAACTATTATACGGGGAGTTCAATAACAAGAACTGCTGTTATCAGTTATCTTACAAGGCTTATAAAACCAACTTCTCTTGGTGGTCTTGCTACACCTCTCGGTGTTTACATTACTGACGGTAAACATCAAGCAGGAGCAGGAAATTTCGGGCTTTTTCTTACGGGAGTTTCTATGGGAGTTATTCTTATAATTATTGAACATGTTTTCGGCTTTGCTTATAAGTATTTTGACATTGATGCTACAAATTCTGCCGTTTTTCCTGTGGTTTTTCTGATGCAAATAGTAATATTTATCTTGTTTTTGAGAATTACACCTCTTGCAAAGATTCATGCTGCCGAGCATCAAACAATCAATGCTATTGAAAAAGGTCTGCCTTTAACTTTAGAAACTGTAAAGCTGCAGCCAAGAGAGCATGTTCGCTGCGGAACAAATCTTATGGCATTATTTATAGGGCTTCAATTAATAATTTTGGTATTCGTCGGATACTTAAATAAAATTGAGCCTATGTTGCAGTTTTTTTTCCTGTTTAGTGGTTTTATATTCGTTTTTTCCAACTGGAGAAGATGGGGAATGTGGATACAAAAGTATTTTACTACTGTAAAAGCTCCGGATTCATATATATTGAACGGAATTAAAGTAGGAGAAGAAGTTTTACATAAGCATAAACAGGATTTAGAGGCGAAACCCGCATCATTTTTAAGAAAAGTTTGGTGTATGTCAATAGTTCAGATAATCGCGGGATTTGTCTTTGTACAATGGCTTTTTGGGATTTTATATAAACTTATTATTTAAATATGGTAAAATAAATTGTGAATTTAACCAGACTGCGGAGTTTATAAATTTTATGCATATAATTACTATGTTGGCGCTGTTGAGTGTTTTGATACTTGTTCACGAGTTAGGACACTTTCTTGTGGCAAGAAAATTGGGTATAAAAGTTGAAAAATTCGGATTTGGATTGCCTTTTGGACCAACTCTTTATGAAACCAAATGGGGAGATACAAAAATTTGTGTACACTCATTTTTGCTCGGCGGGTATGTTTCTTTTCCTGATGACGAGCCGGACAGCGAAATTCCGAAAGATAGTCTCGAAAGAATCGCAAACCGCAAAGTATGGGAAAGATTTCTTGTTATTTCCGCAGGTGTCACTGCAAATGCAATAATGGCATATTTAATAGTTTTATTTGTAGCAGGATTTTCCGGTACACTTCCTTCTGGCAAATATGACGTTTTTGTCGATGGATTGCAGCCTGACAAGACTTTAGCATCTCATCAGATAGATATAAAGGCAAAAGATAAAATAATTTCAGCTAACGGAGTAAAAATTGATTCGCTTAATAAATTTATTCAAATTGCTCAGCGAAGTAAAAAATTCGATAATTATGTTTCAGATAGCAATGCTGAAAGCCAGTTAAACAAAATTAAAAAACTGAATCCCCAACTGGCAAACAACAATGCAGTTATTAAGACCGGAACAGAAGTTGTTTTGACGAAAGCAAATCCTGAAGAGCCTATTACTATGCCAAATGATAGTATGGCAGGTGTGTCAAAATACAATCCTGAAGGAAAACTTTTAACTGCTTCAGAAAAAAAATTGAGAAACGAACTTGATGGAAAAAATATTTTTATTTCAAACGGAAAATATACACTTGACCAGATTGCTTTAGCTACTGCTGATACAGCACATCCTGTTAAAATTGTTGTTGACAGAAACGGCAAAAATTTGGAACTTAAGCCTGCTTATCCTAATAAAGACGGTATGATAGGAATTAAACTGCGAGTTCAGGAAATTACCATCCCCGTAAAAGGACCTGTAAGTGCTGTTACTAAATCATGGGATTATTTATCACAAAATTCTATTTATATGGTTAAAGGTTTAGGGCTTATAATCACGGGACAAATTCCGCTTAGCCAGATTCATGGCATTGTAGCCATAACCAAAGTTGGTAGCGACATCATTGAAAAGAGAGGAATATGGGATGGTTTATTGCTTACTGCCCTGATAAGCATAGATTTGGCAATAGTAAACCTGCTCCCGATACCTGCACTTGACGGCGGGCATTTGTTCTTCTTGCTTATTGAAAAGTTAAGAGGCAAACCTGTCGAAGAAAAAACACAGGAAACTTTTGCAAAATACGGTTTTGTGTTTTTAATAGGACTTATGGTGATAATAATTTTCAATGATATATTTGCACTCGTGACAGATAAGTTGTGAGGATAAATTAAAAAAATGGCAAGTTATGATTATACCTGCAAAGACTGCAATAAAAACTTTACTGTAGAAAAATCAATGACTGAAGTGTCGGAGACTCTATGTGTCTATTGTAAGTCTTCTAATGTTGCAAGAATATGGGGAAATATTCAGCTAAAAGGCTGCGGCAGCAAAGGAAGCTCTTCCGGATGCGGGTCTTCATGTTCAAAATCTTCCTGTTCGGGTTGCAGTTGCGGATAAATAAAAATAAATAATTTTACAGTTACTCAGGCTGTTCTGAAATATTTTTTAATCGAGTGTAAATTAATTGCTTAAAAGACTTTACTCTAAGTTAAGTTTTAAAGGATAATTATTATTGCAAACTAAATGAAAAAAGTATTTTGGAGAGATGAATAATATGACAGATGCACGTAAGCCTTTCTTCTTCGACACAACGCTTAGAGACGGCAATCAGGCTTTAAAAAAACCATGGAACACAAAACAAAAAGAAATAATCTTTAAAGAACTTATAAAACTTGGAGTTCAGGCAGTAGAAGTTGGATTTTCCGGCTCAAATGACATGGACTTTGAAGCTTGCCGGCATTTAGCATCTATAGCTCCTGATAATATGGTTATAGTTGGGCTTGCAAGAGCTGTAGAAAAAGATATTATAAAAGTTTATGAGGCCATAAAATTTGCGAACAAGCCTAGAATCCATATAGTTCTTGCAATGAGTCCTTTCAATATGAAATATGTCCTCAGAAAAGAACCGCAGGCTGTTAGACAAATAGGAATAGAAGCCGTTAAATATGCCAAGTCATTAATAGGCGAAAAAGGCGATATCCAGTTTTCTGTCGAGCATTTTGGTGATTGCAAGGAAAATTTGGGTTTTGTAATAGACTCATTGCACGAAATAGTTGAAGCAGGAGCAAATGTTCTTAATCTCCCAAACACAGTTGAAAGAATTCGACCTATGGAATTTGTGAATATGGTTTCAGAAGTTGGAAAAGCACTTTCGGATAAAGCTATAATCTCAGTACACAATCATAATGACCTTGGAATGGCTACTGCTGCGACTGTAGAAAGTTACTTTGCAGGAGCTACACAACTTGAATGTTGCTTAAACGGGCTTGGCGAAAGAGCGGGAAATACTAATATCTATGAAGTTGCTATCTGTTTGCATAATTGCGGTGTAGAAGTTCCTCTAAACCTTTCTGAAATTTATGAAACAGCTCTTACTGTTTCTGAAATGTCAGGAATTCCAATACATGAAAAAATGCCTTTAATCGGTGAAGATGCATTGGCACACAGAAGCGGTATTCATCAGGATGGTGCATCAAAAACACAGGGAATGAAAAAAGGAGCTTATCGACCGATTCATCCATCGCTTATCGGACGTGATGACGATGAAAAATTCGGATTTACCAGTCAATCAGGCAAAACAGCACTTTATGAAATTATAAAACGCGAAGGTTATCCGATTACAATAGATGAAGCTATCAGGCTCGTTGATATTGCAAAAAAAGAATCGGAAAAAATCGGAGAACTTCCTGTTGACGCAATTATTAATATTTATCTTAAAGAAATATTCGAGTTTGACGGATTATTTAAACTTATTGGCTTCAAAAAAGTTGATGATGCTGATAAAGAGAAATTTAATCTTAAATTTTCGCACAATGGCAAAGAACATGATGTCACAGAACATGGAGACGGACCTCTTGAATGCTGCTTAAAAGCGCTTGAGGATATCGGATTTCCTCTTAAACTCAAACATTATGAGCAGTCGGCTTTCGGTGAAGAAATAAAAGGCGTTCAGGCTGATGCAATGACGACTATTCATTTAGAGTCCCCTGAAGGAAAAACAATTATTTGCAGGGGAAAAGATCCGAGTACCGCAAAAGCCAACGTAAAAGCCATATTCAACGGGCTGAATTTGATTTATGGGCAATAAATGATAAAACATGCACATCCTAAAGGTTTATACTTTCTTTTCACCATAGAAATGTGGGAAAGGTTCAGTTATTACGGGATGCGCGCGTTGTTAGTTCTTTATATGGTAAAATATCTGCTTTTTAGTACTGAAAAAGCGGGAAATATCTATGGAATTTATACAGGGCTAGTTTATTTGACCCCTTTAATAGGCGGATATGTTTCTGACAAGTATCTGGGGCAAAAAAATTGCATAATTATAGGCTCAATTTTAATGATGCTTGGTCATTTTGCAATGGCAGTAAAGGAATTACCCTTTTTTTATTCGGCATTGGGCTTATTAATAATAGGTAACGGTTTTTTTAAGCCAAATATCTCTACGATTGTCGGGCAACTGTACGAAAAAAATGATCCGCGCCGTGATGGCGGATTTACGATATTTTATATGGGGATTAATCTGGGGGCATTTTTGTCGCCTTTAATATGCGGAACTCTTGGCGAAAAAGTCGGTTTTCATTATGGTTTTGCCTCGGCAGGCGTGGGAATGCTTATCGGACTGCTTCTTTTTATGTGGGGGCAAAATAAATTCATAAAACATGTCGGAAATCCTCCCATTTGTGCAACAAAACAAAAAACTGAATTTGATGCCCAAATTTATTGCGAAGCTCCGCTAACCGGAGAAGAAAAACAAAGAATAGCTGTAATTTTTATAATGATGTTTTTTACTATCTTTTTCTGGGCATCTTTTGAGCAGGCTGGAAGTTCAATGACTCTTTTTGCAGACCGATCTGCAGATAGGCTAATTCCTTTTTTGAATTGGGAATTTCCTGTAAGCTATTTTCAATCCATAAATCCGCTTATAATAATCCTTCTTGCTCCATTATTTTCAAAACTCTGGATTGAGTTAGCAGATATAAACAAAAACCCTTCTCTTCCCGTCAAGTTTTCGCTTGGACTTTTGCTTGTTTCAGTCGGATTTGTGCTTATGGTCATTGCGGCTGCGTTTGCAGGAACAGGAAAAGTATCCTTCCTCTGGCTGATTGGGGTCTATTTTTTCCATACATTAGGGGAATTATGTATTTCTCCTGTAGGATTATCAATGGTTACAAAGCTTGCTCCGCTTAAATTTGCTTCATTGCTTATGGGGACTTGGTTTTTGTCAAGTTTTTTTGCTAATCTTACAGCAGGATGTTTCGCAGGTATTTATGATTCTTTAAAAAGTACTGAATTCTTTATAATTCCTGCAATAATAACGGGAATCTCCGCAATAGTCCTTTTATTTATAGCAAAACCCATAAAAAAATGGATGAATGGTGTTGAATAAAAAAATTGATATTGCAAACGTAAGCAAAGTATAATATTTATAACAAATATAAATCGGTAAAATTATGGAATTAAAAGAAGCGACAGAATTAATCTGGCAAAACAGAAAATATAAAACAACTTCTGAAACGGAGGCTGTGAGTCATTTGAATGAAGAAGTTGCGGAAAGTCTTAAAGCTTTGCTGAAAGGCAACAGGGAAAAAGCACAAAATGAACTTGAAGACGCTCTTTCGTGCTTGCTGATCGCCTTTAAAGTTCTAAATATTAGTCCGGATGAGGCGGTTAATCGTCAAATCGCAAGAATGACAGGTCTTCCTGTCAGAACTATGCACGTTTTTACAGACAGAGTGGAAATTAGAGTAGGCGAGCAAGTTAGAGGCGGCTGGTCAATATGGAGCATTGATGATATTAAAGAAGCTGAAAGAATGGCTAGAGAGTTTAAGTGCGAAATTATTATGGAAGATGGTAGCAAACAGTTGAATTTGGAATTAATGAAAAATGTTGGAACAAGTCAGGCTTAATAAATTTTTGGCTTCTTGCGGTATAGCCTCAAGAAGAGCAGCAGATGAACTTATAAAAAAAGGTCGTGTTAAGGTCAATGGCAAAGTTGTAATTGAGCCGGGTGTTTCTGTGACTAAAAAAGACAAGGTGGAAGTCGATAAAAAGCCTGTGGTGGAAGAAAGAAAGATATATGTAGTCTTCAATAAGCCTCCCGGTTATATAACGACAAGAGAAGACGAAAAAGGAAGAAAAACAATTTATGAGAATTTACCTGAAAATTTGAGGACTTTGCGAACGGCAGGCAGGCTTGATAAAGATTCTACAGGTCTTTTGATACTTACAAATGACGGGGAATTAATCCAAAAGCTAACTCATCCCAAAGCAAAAGTGCCTAAGATTTACAGAGTCGTGGCTGAAGGCAAAGTTACCATAAATGATTTGCAGGAATTCGAAAAAGGGATTGAAATTGAAAAAGGCAAAATAGCTTACGCTGAAGGAATTATTTTGGAATACGAAAATGCTCAAACAACAATGGATCTGGTTTTGTATCAGGGATACAACAGACAAATCAGGAGAATGCTGGAAATTGTCGGGCATCCCGTTGTTATGCTTAAGCGAATTCAGCACGCCTGCATAAATCTGGGGGCTTTGAAAAAAGGCAAATTCAGGTTTATGAATAATAAAGAAGTTGATAATCTTTATAAATACATTAAAAATCTAGAAAAAGCCGCTGTGACCGCAGATAAGAAATCTGCTAAAAACAAAAAAGAACTTTAAATTTATTTTTTTATAAAAGTAATATCGTCATTTTTTACGTCCACAAGTATATTATCGCCTTCAATAATCTCGCCTCCGAGTATTTTTTTGGAAAGAGGATTTTCTATATCCTGACGAATAACACGTTTAAGTGGTCTTGCTCCGTATGCAGGATTATAACCTCTTGTTGCAAGAATTTCTTTGGCATCTTCTGTAAGTTCAATAGTAATATCCCTTTCTTTAAGAAGTTTTTTGAGATTATCAGCCTGAATATCAACTATTTCTCCAAGCTGTTGAAGGGATAAACCGCTAAAGAAAACTATTTCATCAATTCTGTTAAGAAATTCGGGTTTAAATTGCTGTTTCATTATCTCCATGACCCGCTCTTTTACAGAACCGAATCCGTTTCCGTGAGAAACTATCTGACTTAAAGTTCCTTCAAGAATAATGTTGCTTCCAATATTGCTTGTCATAATTATAACCGTATTTTTAAAGTCTACAGTCCTGCCTTTTGAGTCAGTAAGCCGACCATCATCAAGAATTTGGAGCATTATATTGAATATATCTCCATGAGCTTTTTCTATTTCGTCAAAAAGCACAACGCTGTAAGGCTTTCTGCGAACCTGCTCTGTGAGTTGACCGCCTTCTTCGTAACCGACATATCCCGGAGGCGCTCCGATAAGTCTTGCAACAGAGTGTTTTTCCATATATTCGGTCATATCAATCCTGACAAGAGCATTTTCATCATTAAATAAAAAGCCTGCGAGCGCTTTGCCGAGTTCTGTTTTACCGACACCTGTCGGCCCGAGAAAAATAAACGAACCGATTGGTCTGTTAGGGTCTTTAAGTCCGGCTCTTGCCCTTCGTACTGCTTCGGAGACTGCAATAATTGCTTCATCCTGTCCGATAACTTTTTTATGAAGTTCGGCTTCCATCTGAAGAAGTTTTCTAAGTTCGCTTTCCAGCAGCTTTTGAACGGGAATTCCCGTCCATTTTGCAACAACTTCAGCTATATCTTCCTCATCAATTTCTTCTTTAAGCATCACATTTTTAGATTCACGTTTTGTAAGGATGTCATCCTCTGTCTTCAATTGTTTTTCAAGTTCAATAAGCTTTCCGTATTTTAATTCCGCTGCTTTTGCCAGATCTGCTTCTCTTTCAGCGTTTTCTATTTGCTGTTTTGTTGTTTCTATCTCTTCTTTTATTTTGCTGAAGGAAGAAATAGAATTTTTTTCAGCTTCCCATTGCTTTCTTAAAGAATTAATCTCTTTTTGAAAAACTTCAATCTGGACATTAAGCTGGGCAATTTTTTCTTTTGAAATTTGGTCAGTTTCTTTCTTGATCGCTTCTCTTTCAATTTCAAGCTGGGTTTTTTGTCTTTCAAGCGTGTCAATTTCTGCCGGCATACTGTCAATTTCAATTCTGAGCTTTGAAGCTGCTTCATCTATAAGATCAATAGCTTTATCAGGCAAAAATCTGTCGGTTATGTACCTGTCGGAAAGTTTTGCCGCAGCAATAAGTGCGGAATCTTTTATTCTGACTCCATGATGAACCTCATAGCGTTCTTTTAAACCTCTAAGAATACTTATAGTATCTTCGATAGACGGCTCATCAATCAACACCGGCTGAAATCTTCTTTCAAAGGCGGCATCTTTTTCGATATATTTTCTGTATTCATTTATTGTGGTTGCGCCTATGCATCTCAACTGACCTCTTGCCAGAAGCGGTTTTAATATGTTGCCTGCATCCATTGACCCTTCGCTTGCACCTGCACCAATGACAGTATGAAGCTCATCAATAAACATAATGATTTCGCCTTCGCTGCTTTGAACTTCTTTTAAGACAGCTTTAAGCCTTTCCTCAAATTCTCCGCGAAATTTTGCACCTGCAACAAGTGAACCCATATCCAGAGAAATCAACTTTGTTCCTTTTAAACCTTCAGGCACGTCTTCTTTTATGATTCTGAGAGCTAATCCCTCGGCAATAGCAGTTTTACCGACACCAGGTTCGCCTATTAACACAGGATTGTTTTTTGTTCTTCTGTTTAAAACCTGTATGGTTCTTCTTATTTCTTCATCTCTGCCTATAACAGGGTCAAGCTTACCTTTTCTGGCAAGTTCCGTCAAATCAATGCTGTACTTCTCAAGAGCCTGATATTTATTTTCCGCATCAGGGCTGTTAACAGACGCTGTTCCTCGTATTTCCTTAAGCACCTTGTACAAGGCTTCTTTGGTAATGCCGTTATCATTTAAAATCTTTCCGCAATCGGCAGACCTGTTGCTGCTCATTGACAGTAAAACATGCCCGATGTCTATATAACTGTCTTTTAGTCTGGCTGCTTCTTCTTCTGCCATATCAAAAAGACTTTTAAGTTCCATACTTATATATATTTGCCCCGGTGATGGGGGGTAAGCCAGCTTTGGTTTAAGGGCAAGAACTTTTTCTGTTTGTTCTTTAATTAAAGGGATATTAGCTTTTAATTTATTAAAAATAGTTACAGAGAAACCTTTTTCGTCTTCAAGCATCGCAAGAAGCAAATGCTCAGGAAGAAGCTGTCCGTTATTAAAGCGTGCCATTATGTTTTGTGCTGCCATTACAAGATTTTGAGTTTGCTGAGTTAATTTATTAAAATCAATCACCTTTACAATCCTCCTTACAACTTTTTTCTCTATTTTAATATAATTATAACTTTACTTTAATCTATATAATTTTTAAATGAGTTTATTTTAATAATTTTTTTATAATTTTAAATAAATCAGGTATAATTTAAGCTATGAATAATGAATCAATAAAGGAAGAAATCAAATTTTTAACTGAAACTGTTAAGATGTTTTGGGCAGTTTCTATAGGTTTATCAGGAGGGGTTGCTACGTTATTTACTAATCTAAATAACATTAATAAATATATACTCTTAATATTTGGTTTAATTTTTTTGATAAATGCAATAATGATTATCAATGATTTAAATAAACAAATTTACAGACTTATTAAAAAGACAGGAGATTAATAATGCAAATACTGTTTATTATATCCACAATAGGCATAATTTTCTCGGGACTTTTCTTTATATATGCAATGAGAAAAGCTTTGCCGCCCAAAGACTTAAATTGCTGACAGCAAATATTTTTGAAAAATAAATGTTGGATTGGTGTGAATAATTATAGGATTTGTTCAACAAAAAAGAAGGGCGGTCGCCACCGCCCTTCTTCTGTATGAAGGCTTTTCTCATTAGGAGCAAGTTGTTCAATTCGGTTATTATTGACCGCCGCCGCCGCCGAAGAATCTCTTGATAGCGCCATCGATAAATCCTTTGAACTTTTGACTTGCTGCATCTGCAAACTTTTTCATTACATCATTTTGAGTTTGTTGTGCCGTAAGTTCTTTTTCTTGTGCTGCAAATCTTTTCTTTTCTGCTTCTAACTGGACTTTTCTTTGTTGTAAACTGCTAAATACTTGTTGGCAATAAGATTTTCTTTGGTTAACCATTCCCATAACCTGTTGTGCTTGTGGGTTTTGAGAATTAGAGGCTGTCCATGCGTAGGACTCGAGTTCTCTAAAAGAATACTTTGCCATATCTATTTGATTTTCAATATTACTAAGCATCTTGCCTAGTTCAGATCCCTGTTCTGTTACACTTTTTAACTTAGCAGCTATATTTGCCGCCTTGTCTTCGCAATCGCTGGCCATCATGCTGTACTGCATGTCAGCCATAACAGATGATACAAGTGACATAATCCTTGCTCCTTCCCAAAATGCGTATTGATTAGCCTTCCTTGAAAATATAATATTTATTTGTTTCGTTATTATAATAAAAACAATTAAATTTATAGAATTGCTCTATAGCTCATGGTAAGCTTGAAAACAATGAATTTTGCCGTTAAATGCACTCTGTGTAAGCATTTTTGCTTTTTGTGATAAAATAAATCCATATATATTTAAAATATTTAATAAGCTGTTAATATATAAAAAATAATTAATAATTAAATATTAACAGTCAGAAAAATCTTTACAAAACGCTTAACATTCATTTACAAAACGATAAAACAAAACGACAAAGTGGTTATTTTTTAATTTTTGTTTTTTCGTTAAAATATTACTCTTCTGTTAATTTTGCGATAATCATTAAAAGGTTAATTAAAATGCTAAAATCACCCGGAGCAGTTGCATTTCATATGGGTTCGCTGACAATTTACTGGTATGGCATAATAATTGCCGTTGCATTTCTTGTCGGGCTTTTTATAACATTAAGAATAGCCAAAAAAGATTATCCCGAAGATAAAACGCAGGAACATATAATTGATCTGTCGACCCTGTTGCTTATAGGCGGAATTGTCTTTGCGAGGCTGTATTATGTGATTTTTGACTGGAATTATTACTCTCATCATCTTCCGGAAAGTTTTATGACATGGAGAGGCGGTCTTTCAATACATGGCGTAATTGTTGGAGGCATACTTATAATTTATTTTTACACAAAACGCCATAAGCTGTTTTTGCTTAAATATACAGATCTTTTTGCTTATGGAATGATATTTGCCCAGGCTATTGGGAGGTGGGGAAACTTTTTTAACTCGGAGGCATTTGGAAGTCCTACTGATTTGCCATGGAAATTATATATTCCGCTTGCAAACAGACCGCAGGAATATATGAATTTTGAATATTTTCATCCGACTTTTTTATACGAATCGCTCTGGAACATAGTTGTTTTCATAATATTAATAACTGTTGTCAGAAAATTTTTTAAAGAAAAAACAGGTTCAATAACCTTCTCTTATCTTATTTTATATTCCTTGGGAAGATTTGTAATTGAAGGATTGAGAATAGACAATATCTATTCTGTTTTTGGCATGCATATAGCTCAATTTATCAGTATTGTTATGCTTGCAGCAGGTGTTGCAGGGTTTTATAAAGTACTGAAACAGAAATAAATTAATCGTAAAAACTTTTAATAATTAGTCGATAGAGGAATAAATTATGCTATTATTTAATAATATTATTATTTTAACCTGTTAAAGGGCAAAACATTATACTATATAATGTTTTAAAAGCTTTTATAGTAAACTTGTGAAATTTAAATTTGTTTTTGGATTTATTAAAACGTGAAAGGACTGATATACTTAACTTTTTCCAAAAACAGGAATGCTGACCAAGAGTTAGTAAAGGTATAAAAAAGATTTATTAACACGATTAGGGGATTGAGTATGATTTGTCCTTTTTGTAATCACGAAGACACCAAAGTTCTTGAATCACGCATGTCATCAGAAAAAGCCTGCATAAGACGACGCAGAGAATGCGAAAACTGTCAGCAAAGATTTACCACTTATGAAAGAGTTGAAATCTCTCCGATAATGGTTATCAAAAAAAATAAATCAAAAGAAGAATATTCGAGAGAAAAAATTATTAAAAGTATCTCTAATGCCTGTGTAAAATATGAAATAGAACAGGAAATCATTCAAGAAATAGCAGCACGGATAGAATTTGGAATTTCAATTCTTGGAAAAAAAGAAATAACCGGCGCTTATATCGGAGAAAAAATTCTGGAATATCTTAAACCTGTCAACGAAATAGCTTATCTAAGATATTTATCGGTATTTAAAAAATTTGAAACAATAGAAGAACTTTATAAAGAAATAAATTTAGCTGAAAAAACTCTGGTGTATTCAAATTAATCAAGTTTGTTTTTCGTGACGGCTTTATAAACTTCTTGTTAAACTAAATATTTCTTTTAATTCTTGGTTAGAAAGTTCCGTTATTAATTTTTCACTGGACGAAATAGTCAAATCAGCCAGTTCTTTTTTTGATTTAATCATTTCATCAATTTTTTCTTCAAAAGTTTCCAGCGTAATCAATCTGTGAACGATTACATTATTTGTTTGCCCTATTCTATAAGCTCTGTCTGTCGCTTGGTCTTCAACAGCGGGATTCCACCATAGATCATAATGAATCACGTTTGTTGCAGCAGTCAAATTAAGCCCTGTTCCACCTGCTTTTAATGAAATAATCATAAGCTTTGTATCATCACTGGTTTGAAACGCTTCAACCATCTCATCTCTTGCCTTGCGGGTAACGCTTCCATGAAAAAACGGCGCATCAATGTTAAATTCGTCTTTCAGCATACTTAGCAACAAATCACCCATTTCTTTATATTGAGTAAATATTATTGCTTTTTCTTTCTGCTCCTGTATTTGCTCAATTATAGAGAAAGCTTTTTCTGTCTTCCCCGATAAAATTTTTGTCGGTTTGTCTGTTTTTGTATACTGGGTAGGATGATTGCATATTTGTTTTAGCGAAGTAATAAGCTTAAAAATATGTCCTCTTCTGTGAATTCCTGTTTTTCCTTTCAGTTCTTTAAAAGAATTTTCCAGCACTTTTTCATAAAGTGCCGCCTGCTCTTTTGTAAGATAACAATATTCATCAAAAACAATCTTTTCAGGGAGGTCATTTATGATTGTTTTGTCACTTTTTAATCTTCTCAGTGTAAAAGGAGATGTCGCAAGCTTAAGCTTTTCTATTCTTTCTTCATCTCTTAATTTTTCTATAGGAAAGGCATAGTTTTGCTGAAAGCTTCTTAAATTGCCCAGATAGCCTTTATTTGTAAAATCAAAGATGCTCCACAGCTCGCTCAAACGATTTTCTACAGGTGTTCCTGTCATCGCAATATATGTTTTTGTTTTGATTGATTTGACGGCAACAGTCTGGGCGGCATCAGGGTTTTTTATATTCTGGGCTTCATCAATAATGACAAAATCCCATTCTTTTTCTTTGAATTTCTCTATATCGTTTCTAAGAAGTCCGTAAGTAGTAACAACAAGATCAGCTCCGGCAAATTCCATATTTCTGTCAATTCCGTGATAGATAAAAACCTTTAAATCAGGTGCAAATCTCACACATTCTTTGTACCAGTTGCCCACAAGTGTTGTAGGGCAAATAATAAGAGCGGGTTTGGCAAGTTTATTTTCTTCTTTTAGTTTCAAAAGAAGACTTATAACCTGTATTGTTTTGCCAAGTCCCATATCATCAGCCATACATGAGCCAAAATTCCTCATTGTATTTGAATATAACCATTTAAAACCTCTTTCCTGATAAGGACGAAGTGTTCCGTTTAATCCCTCAGGAATAGTAATTTCCTCAATTTTCAGAAAATCATCAAGAGCCCTTTTAAAAGCATCATCAATATCAAAATCTATGTCATCATATAAGCCTGAAAAAGCTGAATGCATTAATTCCATTGAATTTGAGAATTCCGGCACAGGTTTTTGCAGCCTCTCAATAATGGAATTAATTTCTTCAGGCTTTAATAAAATATAATTTTCTTTGTATTTAACAATTCCATCGGCAGTTTTTACCAGTTCCAAAAATTCTTCTCTGGAAATTTTTTCATCTCCTATTGCAATTTCGTAGGAAAAATTCAGAATTTCTTTAAAAGAAATTGATGACCCGCTTTTTTCGTCAAATAAAGAATTTATGTCAAAATTTTTGGTTTTTCTAAATCCTGCTTTTAATGAAATACGAGGAGAAATCAATTTTTTTAACTCTTTTGGAATTACAATTTTGATTTCAAGCTCATTTAAAAAAACAGAAGTTTTGGATATTATTTCTAAAATTTCTTTCAAATCAATAACAGGCGATTCTAAACCTTTTGAGTCAAGAATGTCTTTTAATAAAGGCATATAATGTGCCGCTATTAAAATTTGTCCCATTATCTCAGACCTGACTTTTTCTATAGAAGTCGAAAAAATCTCTTTTTCGTTTTCAAAAAGTCTTGAAAGAGTTGTTATTTCGTTGTTTTCAAGATTAATAATATCAATATAAACTCCAAAATCGTTGATGTTATTAAGCTTTTCAATTCTTATAACAGGTCTGATAGTTTTATTTTTTCCGGAAACAACTTCCAGCCAGTTTGAAATGCTTAATGCAATATTTTTTCCTTCAGACGTAATTGCGCTAAAAGAATCGACTTTGGTAAAAAGACCTGTAATTCCGTCATTTTTTAACTTGGAAGCTCTTAAAAATGACACTTTATGTATTATGTGGGTTAAAAACATAGAAAGAAAATCATAAGAGGCGTCCTGATCAATAATTTGATTTCCTTTGTCCTTGAATATAAAATTTACCGGCATGATAAATTTATGATACTTAATAATTTCGTCAAGATTGATTTTATTAGACATAGGCACATATCTTAAACGGAAATTAGTGCTGTTCTCCATTGTAACTTCAGGAATAAACGAGAGGGATTTTACCATCTCAATCGCCAGAGAAGCCGTAGTCTTTAAAAATTGAGAAGAAGGCGTCATCTCTTGAGTATTGTCGCCAAGAGAGAGAAACAGAAAATAGTCAAAAACAATATCTGCAAGAACGCTTACTCCATATTTTTCCTGTAATGAAATTTTTTGTTCTATTTCGTTAAAAACAGGTACTGTTAAAGATTTTGATGAATAACGCACACGGGAGCCTTTTGATTTTAAGTAATACATAAAGCTGTTTTCCGGTGAAACAAAAGCTTTAAGCACATTATCATCTGAATAATACAGGTAAAATTCCGTATCTCGCACAGGCGGTAATTTTTCTGTAATTAAAATGCTCTCTAAATCGGTTTCAACAGTTTCATAAATATTTAGTAATTTTGTCTTAAAATCTTTCCTTTCAAAAAACAAAGGATCACTTGGAAGCATAAAGAATAAATTTTGAATATCTACTTTAGGGAAAGAAAAATCGTTAAAGTTTTTAAGTGCAGGGGGTTCTTTTTCAGTGTTAAATTTAAATTCTGAAGTTAATCTGAATTTGTTGTGCATATTCCGACCGAGTTTTTTAATGTAATCATTTTGAAAGCCTGTTGCTTCAATTAATTCAAGTGTAGAAAAACCTTTTAAATTTAAAATTACAAAGGGATTTTTATTGATTTCTTTTTCAACAGCCTTATAAACAGAAGAAATATGCTGGCAAAAAAGATTTTTTCCGCAAGTGCATGATGTTTTTATATCATCTAAATTTTGCGAAAAAATACATAGATCTTCATTTTCAATGCGTTTAATTAACTCTATAAATTGTTCGGAAAAGTACCCCAGATTAATATCGGCCGCTATCGACGGATGCAAAGCTATATTTGCTTTAAGCTGCTCTTTTGTGTTTTTGTCAATTTCTTTAAAAGTTATTCTGACGTTATGTAATCCGGTATCTGTTCCTTTAACTTCAGCACTTATTGTTTGTTCGGCAATTTTTAATTTCTTAATCGCTTTAGTATTGCCCGAAGAAAATTCCGGAAGAGTTATATCGTTTTTCAGGTATATCTGTCTTATAGAGTTCATCCAGCTATTGCTTAATGTTTCGCCATGATCTTGAAAATTAAAATTTTTCATATTGATTAAGTAGGTTTCCTGTAAAAAGAGTTAGAAATCGTTTAAATTTGTGTCAATTATTAATCATAGCACTAATTATTTTGTTATCAAAAATCTGAATATATTTTTTCAAGTTATCCGGCGATTTACATTAAAACATATTTGAGCTTATAAAATTTTAAACGAGACCTTCTTTAAGTGCTTTAACTGCTGCTTGAGTTCTATCATCAACAACAAGCTTTTGTATAATATTACAAACATGTGCTTTTGCGGTATGTTCGCTTATTTTTAATTCATCAGCGATATCGTTATTAGATTTTCCGTCAACAACAAGTTTTAAAACCTCATATTCCCTTTCTGTAAGATTAGCATGGTCTGCCTTGAAACTCGCTCGAGATTGAGGTCTTGGTGCATTAAGGATTAAAGGCTTTTTTTGCATCACAACTTTTGCTATGCCTGGATCCAGCCAAAAAGCACCTTCACTTACTGTCTGAATAACAGATATAAGATATTCTGTTTTAATATCTTTCATTGCATAAGCGTTTGCACCTGCTGCTAAAGATTCTAATACTTCACTTTCGAGAGCATGTGAAGTTAAAATCACGATTTTTATCTCCGGATTTGATTCTTTAATTCTTCTTGTTGCTTCAATCCCGCTCATAATAGGCAAACCTATATCCATGAGAATAAGATCAGGCTTTAATTCCCGGGCAAGTTTAACTGCTGATTGTCCGTCTTCTGCTTCTGCTATAACTTCTAGCATTGGATATTCTTCAAAAATTGCTTTCAAACCCACTCTTAGTAATTTATGGTCTTCCACCATTAAAATTCTTATTTTGTCCGGCATTTCTCTAATCTCCCTGTCTCCCATTGGTTTTGGATTTTTATATTTAGCAATAGAGCTAATTTTTAGGAATATTTCATAAATAATTTATTTTCTAGTAGAATTACTTTAATTAAAGTTTCTCAATTTGAAATTGAGTTGAATGAGCAAAAACGGCTATGTGATAATTTTGCCGTCAATGGTTATAATAAACTGATTGAAATTTAATTATAATTAGAAAGGTGTATAGTAAATCGTAAGTTTCGGATATAAAAAAGTGTTTTTAATACATGAAACTAATTTTGGTTGAGTACAGGAGGAAAGATGGAAAGAACGTTTATTGCAATAAAACCTGATGCCGTGCAAAGAGGGCTAATCGGAGAAATTCTTCAAAGATTTGAAAAAAAAGGTTTTAAAATTATCGGGCTAAAATTTGTACAGTTGGATAGAGAAACGGCTGAAAAACATTACGCAGAACACGTGGGCAAGCCTTTTTATGAAAAGCTTGTAAGGTTTATCACCAGCGGACCTATAGTTGTAATGGCTGTAAAAGGGAAAAATGCCGTTGAAGTTTCAAGAAGAATGATGGGAGCAACCGATCCAAGCAAGGCGGATGTTGGAACCATAAGAGCAGACTTTGCTCAAATACTGGAAAGAAATGTTATTCACGGCTCTGATAGTAAAGAAAGCGCTGAAAGAGAAATCAAAATACATTTTAAAGATTCTGAACTGGTTAGCAAATGGAGTCGTAATATAAGAGGATGGATTCTCGAATAAAAATGACTTATTTTGATTTTAACCTGTTAAAAAAATCTCCTGATTCAAATGCACGAGCCGGCGTGTTTAAAACGCCCCATGGTATTATAGAAACCCCTGTTTTTATGCCGGTAGGAACAAACTCTGCCGTAAAAATGATGACTTTCGACCATCTCTACGACACAGGCGCGCAGATTATACTTTCAAATTCATATCACTTATTCTTAAGGCCGGGTCATAAATTAATTGAAAAAGCAGGAGGGCTGCATAAATGGATGAACTGGGAAAAACCTATTCTGACAGATTCAGGCGGATTTCAGGTTTTCAGCCTGTCGAATTTAAGAAATCTTACAGATGAAGGCGTAACTTTTAAAGACCCGAAAGACGGCTCATCTTATTTTATGAGTCCGGAAGTTTCTATGGAAGTCCAAAATGCCTTGGGTGCTGATATTATTATGGCTTTTGATGAGTGCGCACCTTACCCGTGTGACTATAAAGAAGCCAAAGAAGCTATGGACAGGACGCATAGATGGCTTTACAGATGCATTGATGCTCACAAAAGAGAAGATCAGGCTTTATTCCCTATAGTACAGGGTTCGACTTTTGATGATTTAAGAGAAGAAAGTGCAAAATTTATCGCGAATGTTGAAGCTCATGGCTACGCAATAGGCGGAGTGAGCGTTGGAGAGCCGACTGAGCTTATAAATCACATTGTAGAGATTACTACACCTTTTCTTCCTGAAAATAAACCCAGATATTTAATGGGTGTAGGTACTCCTGAAGATTTGCTTGACGGTGTTTTAAGAGGCGTTGACATGTTTGATTGTGTAATGCCTACAAGAATTGCCCGGCATGGAAGTTTTTTCACTCCTGGAGGCAGAGGCATTATTAAAAACAAAGAATTTGAAGAAGATTTTTCTCCTCTTGTCCAAGGATGCGGCTGTTACACATGCCAGAATCATACAAAAGCTTACATAAGGCATCTTTTTAGAGTTAAAGAAACAACAGCAAGTATATTGATGACAATTCATAATGTTTATTATCTTGTAGCTCTTATGAAACAAGCAAGACAGGCTATTTTAGAAGACAGATTTGTTGATTTCTATAATGAAAAAATGTCTTTGATAAAGTAAAAAACATTAATATTTCATTATTTTTCTGACGAAAAATTTTGTAAGTAATATAATATTGTTGATAATAATATTATAGGAATATATAAAATGTGGGATTATACAGATAAAGTAAAAGAACATTATAAAAACCCTAAAAATGTCGGCGCTATAGAAGACGCAGACGCTATCGGGGAAGCCGGAAGTCTTAGCTGCGGAGATGCGCTTAAAATATATCTTAAAATTGATGAAAACGGAATAGTTACAGATGCAAAGTTCCAGACTTTTGGTTGCGGTTCAGCTGTTGCAAGTGCCAGCGCCCTTACAGAAATAATTATTGGCAAGCACATTGACGAAGTAGAAAAAATAACAAATCAGAATATTGCTGATGCTCTAGGCGGGCTGCCTGCCCAAAAAATGCATTGCAGTGTAATGGGAAAAGAAGCTCTTGAAGCTGCTCTTTCTTCTTACAGAGGAGAATCCACAGAGAAAAAAAGCAGAGTCGTTTGTCAATGTTTTGGTGTGACAGAAGACTTGATAAGAGAAGTGGTTCAGCATAACAAACTTAAAACAGTAAAAGAAATAACGAATTATACAAAAGCAGGCGGCGCATGCGGAAAATGTACAGACGATATTCAAAATATACTTAACGATGAGTTGCAAAAACTCGGTGAACTCTCTCCGAAGAAGCCTCTTACTAAAACTCAAATGATTGTAAAAGTTAATAATATTTTAGAAAACTATATTGCAGAGGAATTGAGAAAAGACGGCGGAGATATCGAACTCATTGATATTGACGGAAATAATATTTATGTGAATCTTCAAGGCGCTTGTAAAAACTGTCCGAGCAGTAATCTAACCCTTAAAAACTTTGTGGAAAATGTTCTAAGAGAACATTTGGGTGAAGAAGTCAATGTGATTGAGGCATAAAAGATGAACGAAAAAATAATATATTTTGATAATAACGCAACAACAAGGGTTTGTGATGAAGCTGTTGAAGCAATACTGCCTTTTTTGACCGAAAAATACGGCAATCCTTCCAGCATGCACGAATTTGGAGGACAGGTCGGCAGTTATATCAAAGAAGCCAGACAGCAGGTCGCTGATTTGATTGGTGCAAGCCCTGATGAAATAATTTTTACCAGCTGCGGTACTGAAAGCAGTAACACTGCGCTAAGAGGACTTACGGATTTTCACAAAAAACATATTATAACAACAAAAGTAGAGCATCCATGTGTGCTTAATGTGGCTAAACATCTTGAAAAAAAAGGCTATGAAACAACTTATCTGAATGTAAATTCAGAAGGAGAGATAGATCTTGAAGAATTTAAGAACAGCCTCAGAAGTGACACCGCAATTGTAGCAATAATGTGGGCTAATAACGAAACAGGAGTTATTTTTCCGGTAGAAAAAATGGCAGAAATTACAAAAGAAAAAAATCCTGAAACCTTATTTTTCGTTGATGGTGTTCAAGCAGCAGGCAAAATACCTATTAATGTTAAAAATACCAAAATTGACATGCTCGGAATCTCAGGGCATAAAATCCACGCACCTAAAGGCATCGGAGCTTTGTATATTCGTAAAGGTACACCGGTTACACCGTTTATGCTTGGCGGACATCAGGAAAGAGGAAAACGAGCCGGTACGGAAAATGTCCCAGGTATTATAGCGATGGGCATTGCTTCCGAAGAAGCGTTAAATTATCTTGAAGACGAAGCTACAAGAGTTAAACAGCTCAGAGATAAGCTTGAAAAAGGTATACTGGAGCGAATTTTTAACGCAAGGGTCAACGGATCAAGAATTAATAGAGTTCCGAATACCACAAATATAAGCTTTGAATACATAGAAGGCGAGTTAATACTCCTGCATTTAAGTGACCTCGGAATATGTGCGAGTTCAGGCAGTGCATGTACCAGCGGAAATTTGGAGCCTAGCCACGTTTTAAGAGCAATGGGAGTTCCTTTTACAGCAGTGCATGGCAGCATCAGGTTTAGTCTGAGCAGGTATACAACTGAAGCTGAGGTTGATTACATTCTTGAAAACCTTCCGGCAATTATTAACAAGCTTAATTCGATTTCTCCATTCCAGAAGGAACTGAAAGAATTGAAAGAAATGAAACGCTCTTGCCCTACCAACAGAGATAAACCCTGTTGCAAATCAGGTGAATGTTCTTAAAATTCTGGAAATCATTGCGATTTAGCTATTTTTTCAGCTTTTCATGACAATAATTGTCGTAAAAAGCTGAAAATTTAATTTAATATTTCTTAATATGTTAAAACTCTTTTAACTGCCTAATTTTTGTAGTTAAATTTTATTTAACAGGAGTTATTAAAAAGGAGTAGTTTTTATGATTAATTATAGTTGGAAAAATGCTGATTTAGTAGTTGTAGGCTCAGAGCACGGTCTTAATGTCCAAAAAGAGTTTGAAAATTACAGAGAAAAAATCTCTGAAATCGTTTCTGATATATATGCTAAAAAAGATACACCGGGAAATTGGCTAAAATGGATGAATCTTGGCTATAATCAAGAAATAATCAGCGAAATTAATGAATATGCACAATCAGTAAAAGGCAAATTTGAAAATTTATTGGTGCTAGGTATAGGCGGCTCTTCTCTTGGCGGAATTTGTATAACAGAAGCCATCTTAAAACCTTATTGGAATTTGCTTGATAAAGAAGCAAGAAATAATATGCCGAGAATATTCTTTTTAGACAACATTGACCCTGACCAAATAAACGGTCTTTTGGCGATGTTGGACCTTAAAAAAACTCTGGTAAATGTAATCACAAAATCAGGCAACACAGCAGAAACCATGTCAGCTTTTATGATTGTAAAATCCAGACTTGAAAAAGAATTGGGAGCTTCTTACAAAGATAATTTAGTTGCTACAACAGATCAAAGCAAGGGTATCCTTAGAAAAATTGCTACCGAAGAAAACTTTAAAACTTTTGTAGTGCCTGATGATGTAGGCGGAAGATTCTCAGTGTTTGCTGCTGTCGGACTTTTACCTTTTGCACTCGTTGGAATAAACATCTCAGAGCTTTTAAGAGGCGTAAGAGAAATGGATGCCGAACTTAAAAATACCAATATAGAAAATAATATTGCAGCGCAAAATGCTTTAATTCATTACTTAATGGATAAAAAAGGCAAAAATCTTTCCGTTATGATGCCGTATTCAAGTCGATTAAAATACGTTTCCGATTGGTACGTACAACTCTGGGCAGAATCTCTAGGAAAAGAGTCTGATCTTGACGGAAAAATTGTTCACACAGGTCCTACACCACTTAAAGCACTTGGCGCAACAGATCAGCATTCACAGGTTCAGCTTTATAACGAAGGACCTAATGATAAATTAATCAGTTTTATAAGAGTCGCTCAGTTTGATACAACACTTGAAATTCCTAAAGTTTATGAAGATTCCGAGCTTGGATATCTTTGCGGCAGAACAGTAAACGACTTAATGAATGCGGAAGCTGATTCGACAAGAGTAGCTGTAACGGATTATAACCGTCCGAATGTTACAATTACTCTTCCTGTAATCAACGAGTATTACCTCGGGCAGCTTTTATATATGCTGGAAGTTCAGACAGCTATTGCAGGCGCTCTTTATAACATAGATACTTTCAACCAGCCGGGGGTAGAACAGGCAAAAAATTATACCTATGCGCTTATGGGACGTAACGGCTATGAAGAAGTTGCCGATAAATTAAGTAAAAAAATCACCTGCGTATAAATAATAATTAATAAAAAAATGAACTGTCACTGTGACAGTTCATTTTTTTTAGCTATATCTATATTTGCGTCAGAAATTTAGCAAATTAGTTTTTTAAGGCTTTTTATCTCTGGTTTTCGTCAAGTACTTTTTCGATAAAACTTTGCCATTTATTTATATAGTTTTCAAAAGAATATTCTTTTATTAATTCTCTGGCTTTGTTGCCGAGTTTAATTCTCAGTTTTTGGTTTTCAATGAGCAAAGAGATTTTTTTGGCAAACTCATTTTCGTTTTTTGCGCAAAGAAAGCCGTTTTCGTTATGTTTGATTAAATCATTGACTCCGGAACATGCTTTTAATCCGATACAGGGCAAACCTGCACTCATAGCTTCTGCCAACCCGTTTGGGAAACCTTCAAAATAACTCGGAAAAACGCAAAAATCAGCCTGCAAAAATTTTTCAGCAGGATTGTCTATTTTCCCAAATAATTTTATTTGATTTTCCAGATTATGTTCTTTTATTAAATTATTCAAATGATGTTCAATTTTAGGCGGTTGAAATTCTCCATATATGTGAATTTGCCAATCTTTATGCTTAGACGCTATTTTAGCAAAAGACTTGATTAAAAAATCCTGTCCTTTGCAATTATCTATACGGGAGAGATATATTATGGTATTTTTGCTTATCGATAAATCAGCCTGACTCTCTTGAAGTTTGACATAATTTGGAATTGTATTAATATTGCAATTTACATACTTTTTGGCTATTTTTTTGTGGCTGTCAAATAGTACTTGAGCGTAATCCGCCTTTTTTGAAGCTAATTTAATAAAAGGTATAATTTTTTTTGATGTAGTAAAAGTTTTATAATAAACATCAGGTCTTGACCTGTAAAGCAAAACTTTAGGGATATCAAAATTTTTCATAAATGTTGACTGAAATAAAACATGCGGAAAGAAACAAATCATAATGTCAGGTCTGTTTTGATTTATCAGATGTTCTATTTTTTTTGAATAATCAGATGCATCGAAATTTATGACCTGTCTTGAAAAAATATTGCTAAATAGTTTTTCAACAAAACCAATTTTGTGATTTTTGGGTTGATAACCTTCAATGTCAAGATAATATAAATTTATAAAGTTTACTTTTTCATCAAGCTTTATGTATGGCGTGCCTTGTTTTGGATTATAACAAACCGCAGTTACTTCATATCCCAGTTGTGACAGAGAATTTACTAATCTGCAAAAGCTTTTGATTGCTCCGCCAACAACTCCGATTACTTCAGATTGTGAAATTATCAATATTTTTTTAGCCACCATAATTTTATTATAACTTTTTCTCCTTTTTTGTCAAAAAGGCACTAAAAATCTATATTTCCCGAATTATTTTCCGGAATTCAGTTAATCACTAATATTGACTTTAACTATAAATAAACCTGAATTATCTTTAAATAAATTATCGTTAACTCCTAGTTGTAATTGCACTGCTCCTTCCGGTGCAATAAAAGAAATCGGTCCATTCCCGATAAAAAATGGAGAGCCTACTATAACTCCTTTTGAGTCTGCAAATGTTCCGATAAGCGCCATATGATTGATGTGGTCATTAATATATAACGAAGGAAGAAACCCCGCAAACGTAGGAGTTTTTTTTGAATATCCGTCAGCATCAGCTTTTCTCTCGGGATGACCCTTGAAATCAGCATATACATACCCCATAACATACTGAATTGTTAAATTATTACCTGCGTTTACTTTTAAAATTGTCGGGGAAACCAGTCCATTTTTTTTTGCCCTTAATTTGTAGATATAATTTTTTGATTTATTTATTATAGGATTCCATGGACCTGATTTGCTGTTTACCGTAACATCAAAGCTTTCTTCTTTTAAGTTCATATCAAAGTCCTTTGCTGTTACATTAATTTTAACTCCAAGAATAAGTGTTATTATAAATAAACTTATTAAATACTTTTTCATTAATACTACCTTTATATACTTTATTATAATTTATTACAAAATTTATTTTAATATAAAGAGTCAGGTATCTTATTTTTATATTGAATTTTTATAGTAAGTTCTTCTGTTAAGGTAATTTTTTTCTGCATAATTCGAGAAGTAAAATACAGCAAAATTAGCTATGTTACTTAATTCGATTCAAGATACTCAAAACCGAGTAAAATTAATTTGTTCATTAATGCATTTGGATCGTTTGATTTTACAAGGTAAGTTTCTGAGATGTGATCAAGCTCTTTTTCATTCTGCCTGTTTTCTGTATCGTCAAGCCCTGTTGTAAGAATTATTTTCGCATTAAAGGGAAAGCTGATTAGTTTTTCTTCTTCTATTTCGCGTATGATTTTAAGAACTTCATATCCGTTCATATCAGGCATCATTATGTCAATAAGCATTAAGTCATAAGGATTGCTTGAATTTAAAGAGGCTTCATACGCTTTTATCGCGTCAAGCCCGTTAGAAAAAGTATCGCATTGTCCATATTTGGATAATTGTAATTTATACATAAAGGCACATGTGAAATCATCGTCAACTACTAAACTTTTCATTTTCTTCTCCTGAATTTAATGTTTTTTATATAAACTATAAAAAAACAATTTAAGCAATAGTTTTCAAGATATCAATCATTAAAAATATCTTAAAAATTGTCATTAAATTAATTAAACAAATTAACCTCCGGATTAATTTAGATTGACATAAGGATCAATGAGAATTATTTTAATAAATGGCATACTAATAATATCAAAAGGACTGAGGTGGCTACCAGATCGGGAAGTGGATACAAAAGGTAGGGTAAAGGTCAAATTATGGGACGGGAGGAGAATACAAACTAACTATGCCGGCTACTAAGCTATGGGGAGGCGGGTACAGTTTTATTCTTCTTAAAGTTCTCGATCTAATAGGTCGGGAATTTTTTTTTAACTATATATTTACAAAATTTTTTACTATAATTATTTAAATTGATATTTAAAATAAAAAAGGAAATTTTGTAAATGACAACAGGATTAAAAAGAACGCTTAGTTTGTTTGATGCAATAACTATTGTATCAGGAACAATGATTGGATCAGGGATTTTTATAGTCTCAAGTGATATAGCAAAACAAGTTAACTCCACGATGTTATTATTGTTGGTATGGCTGCTTGCAGGTATTATGACTATATTTGCTGCTCTTAGTTATAGTGAATTGTCTGTTGCAATACCCGAAACAGGCGGACAATATATTTATTTAAGAAAAATATGGGGAAAACTTGTAGGATTTTTATATGGATGGACTTTTTTCCTTGTTATACAAACAGGAGTTATTGCAGCAGTTTCTGTTGCTTTTGCAAAGTTTTTAGCCATTATAATTCCTTTCTTTGCTTCTTCAAATCTTATTATTAATTCAGAATTAATAAAATTAAGTACACAACAGTGTTTGGCAATTTTTATAATTATATTTATCACAATGATAAACACCAGAGGGGTAAAATACGGAGTAATCATCCAAAATGTATTTACTGTTGCAAAAATTATTTCGCTTGTAGGCATTATTATATGTGGATTATGTATTGGGCTAAGACCGGAAATCCTTCATGTAAATTTTGCTCACTTTTGGAGCTTACCGCATACAGGAATAAACATATTCTCACTTATTTCAATAGCTCTTGTCGGGGCGCTGTTTTCGGCTGATGCTTGGAATAATCTTACTTTTATCGCATCAGAAATTAAAAAACCTGAAAAAAATCTTCCTTTAGCTTTTATATACGGAACAGGACTGGTTATTTTACTTTATTTATTAACGAATATTGCATATTTATCTGTTTTATACCTGAATCAAATAAAAATACCCGGTGAAGGTATTGTTGCTGCAACGATGATGGCAGCAATTTTTGGAGGTGCGGGAAAAGTAGTAATTTCTTTAATAATTTTAGTGTCGGCTTTTGGTTGTATAAACGGTAATGTTCTTGCCGGAGCAAGAGTTTTATATGCAATGGCAAAGGACGGTGTTTTCTTTAAAAAACTTTCTGTTATTGATGAAAAAACAGATGTACCTCTAAATGCTCTTGTTGTTCAAGGTGTTTGGGCGTCTATTCTAGTGCTTAGCGGGTCATACTCAGAACTTCTTGATTATATAATTTTCTCGGCACTTCTTTTTTATGTACTTACGGTTTCAGGGCTTTTTGTTTTCAGGAGAAAATATCCTGAAGTTCAAACTGCTTACAAAGTGCCGTTTTATCCCTATTTACCTATTGCATACTGTTTAATGGCAACTTTTGTTGCATTTAACCTTTTAATATTTAAACCTGCATATACCTGGCCGGGTCTAATAATAGTCTTGAGCGGTATCCCTGTTTATTATGCGTGGGGATATTTTTCGAGAAAAGCTGTTTCTTTGCAGGAAACACAAGCAAATGAATTAGAAAATATTCCGGAAATTTTGTAGCTGACTATATTAAGAAATATTAATACCAAAATTTATTATAAATAAAGGGTTTTTACTGTTTATTAAAAAAAACTACAATTTTCTTTAATATAAATAGCAATTTAAAATATTCACCTGTATTAAAGAAGATAGAAATGGAAAAATAAGGAGGAAGCAATATGTTATATGGAATTGGAGCTGTCCCTAGAAATCAAGTCAGATTTGGAGTAACAAGTACAGAATTAAATCAAAATCTTAATTTAGCGCCTGAAAATAAAACAGCCACTGCCCCATCAACTGCTCAACCGGTAGTTCAGCAAGCAGCTCAGCCTACAGAAAACGAAGCGCCTAAAAAAAAGAGCCATAAATTTTTAAAAACTGTCGGAGTAATTGCAGTAATTGCAGCAGGTGTATATGCATTGGTCAAATCAGGCAAATTAGCAAATATTTTTAATAAAAATGAAATAATAGAAGAGGCACAAAAGTTACCAAAAAGGATGTCTAGAAGGCATGAAGCAACTGATTCGTTCAGAAAACATAAACCCGAGGTTAGAATAAACAAAAGAAATTTCCGTAAAGGGAGTTAATTACCACAAAGCTTTTGGCATAAATCTCTTTAAAGTCCAGATAGGAATACCCTTGTAGATTAAAGATTCGAATTCGGGATAGAGTTTTTCGGAAACAGTTATCGCTCTTATCGGTAGATTCAGAATTTCGGAAGCTTTTCTGGTTATTTCAAAACCTTTCAAAATATCTTCAGGTGCGGTATCATCACTGAAGTGAGTATTGCTGATTATTCCGCTAAAAACTTTCCACTTTCGTTCTTCTCTACCCATACTCCATTTTATATATTCAACTATTTGGTCTACTGTAGAAGTTTCTGGTTTTGAAGCGTTTATTACTATATAAATATTAAGATTTTCTTCTTCTTCAATTCCCGTAACTAAATTAAGAATATCTAAACCGCCTGCTCCATAGCCTACATCAATAACAATATTATCATTATTAAGCTTAAGGCAGTTTTGCTGTTGAGCGGTAATTACATTGCCTGTTTCTCCCAACCCGAAATAACTTTCTTGAGTTATTATTTGTATTCCATTCGCTTCGAGTTCTTTTTTTAGGGGTCTTAAAGTATATGCAGGTTCTACTGTATCTAAGTCAACAAGTGTTACCGGAGAATCTTCGCTTTTAAGCATCAAAGCCCTGTTTATTGAGATTTCTGATTTTCCACTTGCATACGCACCGGTAAAGATTTCTACTATTCTGCTCATAATGTTTATTTAACTTTCTTAGGTTGAGGAAAAAAACTTTCATTTATCCAATTTGTTATAAGAGGCTTGGCATCAGGTTGGAATTTTACGAGGTTAACACCGCTTCCTCCAAAAGGATACGATTTTAATAATTTTTTCCCCTGCGCAAATTTTATTAATTCAATACATGACTGGTAAGGATATCTGTCCTTTTTGCTTACCATAAAAAGCAACGGATGATTTCCGTATTTTACTATCGGAAGTCTCAAATCAAACCCTTTATATTGAAGCATTGGCGAAAGCATAATAATTGTTTTAATGTTTACACCATAGCTTCCTGCCATTAAAGCTGTATTTGCTCCCAAACTGGCACCCACAATCGCTACTCGCGAAGAATCAATTTCCGGATGCTGGTCTTTTATATATTTTAAAATATCTACTACGTCATAAGGAAATTTTCCGAAGGTCTTATCCTGAAAATTTTGCCAGTGTATTTTTCGGGAATTTTTATTTAAAATACTTTTTCCATGACCTCTCAGGTCAACATTAAGAGTTGCAACTTTTAGTTTGTCTTTGACTTCTGAAGGAAATGTTCCCCATTCTGTAGAATCTTCACCGATTGAGTGAAGAAAGATCACAAGTGGCACTTTGTTTTTTACAGTTGTTTTCTTTGGTTTATCAAGCAGACCGATTATATGAAACCCGTCCCTAACCTGAATATCTAGTTCAACAGGTCCTTTTTTCTTTTTTTTAGCAAAAGAAGCATCTGTATTAACTAAAAATACACATAGAAAAACAATCATCAATATTGAAAAGATTTTTCTAAAATTTTTCATTTGTTTATCAGCCTTCTTTTTTATTTTTAAATTAAATTATTAATTAACTCGAATTGTTATTTAAATATATGCATCATTGCGAGGAGAGGCTTTAGACTCGACGCGGCAATCTGTTTTATTTATTATAGATTGCTTCGCTATGCTCGCAATGACGATTTTGGCGATTTAGCGATTCGAGTTAGCCAGCTAGAGAATCTCAACATATTATGCAATTCAAGTTATTTGTTTCAACTATAGCTTACTATAACTGATATAATATTTTCATGTACCAAAAAGTTTAGTTTTTTATTAAATTTTGAATTTTCTCCTTTAATTTTTTTAATTTTTCGTTGAGTCCGTCTTCGTAGAAAGACCCGTCTTTTTTCACTGATTTAATGTCAGCTATAGAAAGAATTATTTGTAAATCAACAATCAATGGAGTTTTAAACATTCCAATAATTTCATCATTTGATAAATTTATCTTTTCTGACACCATAAGCCCTAAAATTTGATGATATTTAATTAACAGATAGACATTATTTATGAAATTTTCATCAAAGCCGATATTGTACAAAATTGAACTTGATTTTTTGGCGCCTTTTATGGGATGTTCAGGATCTACTTCATTTTCGTTTTTTTCAATATCATGTAATAGAGCTGAATAAATTAGAATAAGTTTGTCGTACTTTTGTAATTTATCAAAATCCTCGTGTTTCTGCACATTTTTTAATACTGCTATCGTGTGGAAATCAAGACAATAATCGTGAATCTTATGTTGTTTGCAGCCTATTAATCTTTTCCATTCAGGAATACATTTGATAATGTTTTTTATTAATTCATTCTGTCTATCGGAAAGTTTTGGACAGTTTATTTCAATGTCGTTTTCAAAAGAACAGTCATCCAGATTCGTCTCTTTCCAGCTTACTGAAAGGAGCAGTTCATTTAATTGTCTGACTTCTTCAGACAACTGTATAAGAAAACAATTTTTTTGTTCATTAATACTCATAAATATAATTTAACATGGACAAATGTAAATAAAACTTAATAAAAGCATATAACTTCTTAAGATATTCCCAAATCTTTCCGATAAATAAAAGACAGGGTGCAGCAGTTGAAATAAAAAAATTAAAGGTGATTGATCTTATAATGATAACACTTGATACAAATTTAACATTATATCCGAGCTTAAACTATTATTTGCCTTTGATAAAAAGCAGCAATAGTAAAGCTTACTCTGCCATAGACCAATATTCCGATGCTCAAGCAGCTAAAGGCTCTACTGCAACCCAAAATACAGACAAGACGAATACTGCTAATGCCGGTAATATAACTGACCCTTCAACTCTTATAGAAACCTTAAAACTTCAACTGCCTGAAAATAAGCTTGCAATTCTTAAATTAATTCCGCAAACAGAACTCCTTCAATTTTTATTTTTACTTAATAAAGATCAGCTGCTCAGTGGTTTGAAACTTTTCACAAAAGACAAACTTCTTCAGTTTGTAAGCAATCTTTCAAAAGAAGAACTGTTAAAAATGCTTTCTAAGTTGTATATATCGCCTGATCATATTATGGAATATTTTTCAATTAAAGAATTAAACCGCTTTTTATCAAGCAAAAAAATTGATAAATCAAATATGCTTAAAATTTTCCAATCACTCTCCAAAACAGAACTGGCTCAAATTGCAGAAGCTACAACAGGTGTTCCTCAAGGAAATAAATCACATGTTCAACTGCTTAAAGTTATGGGCGATCTTGACCCGACTCAAATTACAGATGGACTTAAAGGTTTGGAATATAAAAAAATGCGCAGCATTATTTCAGATATGCTTAAACAGGATTCGAGCCTTTATACAGAATTTTCTCAGGAATCACTTTTTCAACAAACCACAGATTTTGCTAAAACATCGCTTATTGAGGGAATGGGAGTTATTGATTCAGAGAAATTAATCAAATGTTTGGGACAATTACCCGATAATTTACTTGCGCTTGTTACTACACAAGTTGATACAACGACATTAGCGCAAATACTGGTTAATGATTATCAAAAACTATTGAGTACGATAGGCGTTTAATATTTAGTTTTTATATTCTTAAGAAGACAGGCTCTTACTTGTTGCACACCTTTTTCTCTTACAGGCGTAAGTCTTATGTAAGGGTTTTTGATTAGTTAAATTTATGCTAGTGTTCAGTTAAGTTAAAAGTTTAGAACAAATTTTCTTTTTTCACGTCTT
>JBAWVS010000022.1 GCA_037147175.1 bacterium | reverse complement strand
GGCTAATACCCTTTTTGGTTTTGCTGTTTTATTGTAGGGGCATCAAATAAATTTGATAAAAGTTTAATAAAAAAATATATATTTTCAGAGAGGCAGTATGAAAAAGAATATATTAAAAATAGCAGTCGTAGGCTCAAGAAATATACCTGCAGATTACGGTGGAGTAGAAACGGCAACGGAAGGACTTTATACAAAACTCGCAGAAAAAGGTCATAAAATAACATTTTATGGCAGAAACCAAAATAATACTTTTGAAAAAACCGAATACAAAGGCGTTAAAGTAATAAACCTGCCGACAATTAATATGGTAGGTTGGGGAACATGCTATCATTGTTTTATTTCAAGCATATTTGCAGCATTTTCGGATGCTGAAATAATACATTATCACGCACAGGGTCCCGCAATTTTTAGTTTAATTCCCAAATCATTTTCCCCGAAAAAGAAAAGAGTATTTACCTGTCATGGAATTGACTGGCAGAGGGACAAATGGCAGGGAATCGCCAAAAAAGCCATAAAAATAGGTGAAGTGAACAGTGCAAAGCTTACTGATGCAAGAATAATGGTTTCAAACGGGCTTATGCAAAGATATAACGAGGTTTACGGAGTAAACTGCTTTAGAATCCCCAACGGTGTTAATATTCCAAAAAAAACAGAGCTTAAAATTTTAAACGAAAAATTTAAGCTTGAAAAAAACAAATATATTACTTTCGTAGGGCGATTAGTTCCCGAAAAAGCCATTGAAATATTAATAAATGCTTTTAAAGATTTAAATACTGATATCAAGCTCGTAATTTCAGGAGATTCACCGGAAACACCGGAATATGTCAAACTGCTCAAAAATCTCGCAAAAGATGATAAAAGAATTATTTTTACTTCTTATCTAAAGGGCAGAGAGCTTGCGGAAGTTTATTCAAACGCCCTTGCTTATATTTCACCGTCAAGATTGGAAGGAAATCCGCTGGCAGGCTTAGAAGCGATGTCTTATGAATTACCTGTTGTTCTTAGCGACATTCAACCGCATGACGAAATGCTCTCTTTTGACAGAGCAGCAGGGATAAGCTTTGCCGCAAACAACACTGAAGCCTGCAAAAATGCTCTTAGTAAATTGCTTTCGCTTAATCAGGAAGAATTAATTATTATGGGTCAAAAATCAAAAGAAATTGTTAAAAATAACTTCTCATGGGATAAAATCGCTGATGTTACAGAAAAAGTCTATTTTGAAATTTCAGGGAACAGGTAAGATAAAAAATATTTTAATCGATTAAAAAAGTAAACAGGTTTTGTATATGAAAATAGCAATAGTAAATAAGTTTTTTTTTCCAAAAGGTGGACAGGATGCGGTCGCCCTTGAAGAAATGAAAATGCTTGAAAAAGCCGGAAATGAAGTGGCTTTTTTTTCAATGACCCATCCTAATAATCCCCCCAGTTATATATGGGAAAATTATTTTGCGGATTTTGTCGAATTTTCTAATTGCGGCAAAGAATATAATCTTTTGGAAAAATTACAAATTGCGAAAAATTTTATTTATAATTCAAAAGCCGCAAAAAAATTTGAAGAGTTCCTTAAGGCATTTAAGCCTGATATCATACATTGTCACGGAATAGCCCACCAGCTTACGTATTCAATATTGGTTATTGCCAAAAAACATAAAACACCTGTGGTTCAAACCCTGCATGATTATCAGACAATTTGTCCGAATTATACGTTGATGCTTGGAGGAAGAGAAATCTGCAATCAACAATGCACCAAATCAGGTTATATTCCCTGCATCGCAAATAAATGTGTGAAAAACTCTTTAAGTACAAGTATTTTGTCTTCGGCGGAAATGTTTTTTAACCATAATATCTTAAATTATACGAAATATATTGACAAATTTGTTTCTCCAAGTCAATTTCTGGCTGAATTAGTTATAAAATCCGGGATAAATAGGGATAAAATTACAATTATTTCAAACAGCTTGCCTGATATAGAAAAAATATCGCCAAACTTTGAAAGTAAAGATTATTTTATTTTCGCAGGCAGGTTATCTTTTGAAAAAGGTGTGTATAGTCTTTTAAAAGCATTCAAAGATTTGCCTGAACAAAAACTTCTTATTGCAGGAACAGGACCTATGGAAGAAGAGTTAAAGCAATATAAGTCAGAAAACAATATCAATAACGTTGAATTTTTAGGATCTGTTGACAGAAAAATCTTGCCTGAATATATCAATAATTCCATTGCATTAATAATACCTTCTGAATGGTATGAAAATCAGCCTATGTCAATAATTGAAGCATTTGCATGCGGAAAATCTGTTATAGGTTGCGCTACAGGAGGTATTCCGGAAATGGTAATCAATGATTATAACGGGTTTATATTTAACATGGGAAATATTGATGAATTAAAGACAAATATTGTTAACTTAGGAAGAAAGACCGATAAACAAAAGACTTTGGGACAAAATGCGTATGATTTTGCTTTAAAAAATTATAACGCAGATAAGCATATCAGCTGTTTAACAAAATTATTCACAGATTTATTAGAGGCTAAAAATGTCTTACAGTGATTTAACTGACTATATAAAAAGTGATTTTGAAAGATATTATCTTGAAAATGAATCAACAAAAAATTATTTGCATCTTTTTGCAGTAAATCCGGGGCTGTGGGTTTTAGTTGTTTACAGGATTTGCAGATATTTCAAATATGACTTTAAGATCCCTCTTATTAAACAATTTATTTCGTTAATTTTATTGATTCTCTCGCATATTTTAAGATTTATGACTTGTATTGAACTGCCTGCCGGTGCAAAAATAGGGAAATCGTGCTTTATTCCTCATATCGGAAGTTTAATTATTAGTTATAAAGCAGAAATAGGCGATAATTGTTCAATTTTGCCGGGAGTAGTCATCGGGCGAAGCGGAAGAGGAAAAAATGACGGCGTTCCTAAATTGGGTTCACAAGTTTTTATAGGCGCAGGCGCAAAAATCATCGGTGATATAAAAATTGAAGATAATGTTGCAATCGGAGCAAATGCCGTTGTTTCTTCGAATTTAACTAAAAACGCCGTAGCTGTCGGAATCCCCGCAAAAGTTGTCAGTTATAAAGGAAGCTCAGACTTTATCAGATATAACAAAAATAATGGAGAATCTGAACAATGGAATACTCTTTAATACTGGAGCAAAGAAAAAGATATCTATTTTTGGGCGCAGGAGTCATTTTTCTTATTTTATTAACTTTCGCTATGTTTTTTTCTATGGGGATTTTCGGGCTTTTAGACATTATACTTTTATTATTTTTTTTGATATTAACTCCGTTTTTATATAAACGAAATAAATTTTTCCTTGTTTTATGGCTGTTTATTGTTCCGGTGTTCGATAACTTTAGACCTTTTGTAATTGCGGGGGCAAACCCGATGACAGTTATAGGAACGGTTATAACTGTACCTACAGCGATGATTATCTTATCAAATTATATAGGTTCGGTTTGGAAAAAATTGCCATATATTAAATATATTTTCTTTTTTATGTTATTGCTTATATTTAATTGTTTTAGACAAGATTCTTTCGCATCAGGCTTGATGAATGTTTTTAGATATTTTATACAAATTTTTATTATTTATTTAGCCTATGATTCTTTTAAAGATGATCTTACTAAGGCTTATTCTATATTTAAATTAATAAACATATTTACAGTCATAAATTCGATTGTTATTCTTTTTCAAAGACTGACAGGCTTTGGTCTTTTGTCGGTAGGCGGCGTTTTGAGAGCGCCGGGGCTGCTGGCGCATCCGAATGTAACGGCTATAGTAGTCAATTTATATTTGCCTATGGCTATATATATGCTTATGAAATCTCAAAAAAAAGAAGAAAAAATTTATTGGGGGATAAGCATCATACTTAATGTTCTTGCATTATTATTAACACTTACAAAAGTTGGTTATCTGTGTTTTTTAGTAATGTTATTTTTAATGTTTCTTTGCTTACCTTACAAGAGAAAATTAAAAGCAGCACTGGTTTCTATATGCATCTTTGTTTTACTGACAGCAGTCAACTTTATTTTTAATCTGCAAATCATAGAAGGTATATTAATCAGAATGGGAGAAAACGATTCATATACCTGGCGGCAGGAAGTATGGAAACTGCTTATGGCCGGTATAAACAGCAGGAACGTATGGTTCGGCAATGGAATTGATTCAGCCTCCAGCTATTTGTTATCATTAGGACAATATAAAATGATGACTCACAATGTCTATTTGCAATTATGGTTCGAACTTGGCGTTACCGGTATAATTTTTTATATGAGTTTTATTTTTCCGCTAATAACTTTTATTAAAGCCCTTATGAACAAAAGATTAGCTGATCGAATGGAATATATCTTCCCTATAGCAATTTTTGTCCAAATTTTCATAAATATGTACTCGGATAATTCTGTATTTAGCAGAACGCCAATGTTTTTTGCATGGGTGATTATTACATATTTTTATATAAAATTAAGCCTTAATCTTGATAATAAAAATAAAAAATACGCTTAATTATTCGGGAAGAAAAAATAATGAACATAAATAAGACAACTAATCGTTTAGAATGGATAGACACCGCAAAAGGTACAGGTATTCTTCTTGTGGTTTTAGGGCATTCCATTCTGGGAAATAACCTTTTAAAAGCTACTCAGCCTAATTTATATTATTTTAGTTACAATTTTATATGGCTATTTCACATGCCGCTGTTTTTCTTTTTATCCGGTTTATTTATGAAAAGCTTCTCGGAAAAACCTTTAAGTAAAGCTCTTATTTCTAAAGTTCAAACTGTTCTGTATCCTTATATTATTTGGTCTGTTATATTTGGAGGAATTTATTTATTAATTTCATATTTTCCAAACGTTCAAAATGCGTCTAATAATCAAATTACACTAAAACAGTTATTATTATTTCCGTTTTATCCTATATTACATTTGTGGTTTTTATATATACTTTTCGGAATACAAATTTTATATTTAATATTAAACAAATTATTTAAAATAAATTATTTATTTATATTCTTAATATCTTTAATAATGTGTTTCTACAATCCTTTTAAATTTATATGGTTCTTTAACGATACATTTACCGGAAGTTTTTTCTTTTTGTCTTCAGGGGCTTATTTATCAACAGATTCGTTTAATAATTTTGAATTTAAAAAGTATAAAATATTTATAATTAGTTTTATTTTGGCTTTTTTGATTATTAATACAACAATCGCTTTATCAAATAACACCTATGAAGTATTTAAGGATACTTTTTTAAATATTTATCCTGCTTTATTGGGTATTTTTTCTGTAATATTATTTTCTATTTACATTCAAACAGTTAATTTTTTTAAAATATTTGGCTATTTAGGAAAAATGTCATTATATATTTATCTTATTCATCCCATTATCTCTCCTGCCGCCAGAATTGTTATGGAAAAATTTTTACATATTGATAATTTATTCTTAATTATATTAACTTCAACTATTTCAGGAATAGTTTTTTCAATTTTATTCTATAAATTATCGACAAAATTAAAACTCAACAAATTGCTTTTTGGAAAATAACAGCTATATTTTTTAAATAATAATTGGTGTCGAAAAAATTACAGAGTATTATTAGTTTGGTAAAAATAAAAAGTAAAATGGATTAAATAAAGTGAAAAAGCCTTTTCGTCTGCTTATAGTTATTTTTATATTTATTGTATTTTTTATAATATTTTTCACTTTATTTATTCAACTGAACAAAAATTCATTTAATTTAAAATATCTTGAATTTATGAAATATGAAAAACAACATTTCGGAGGAATAGTAATAAATAAAACTTCAACTCCGATAAAAATTGCTGATAACGGTAAAATCATATCTGTTCCGGCAAATAAAAGTTCAAGAGACATCGGAGTGTTTGATGCGGATTTAATATTGATAGAAACTCCTGTGTTATTTGAAAATAAAGAATATTCAAGCGGTATAATAAAATTTTGTGATTTAGCGACTGTAAAAGTCTATAAAAAAGATGGCTTAACTATCATCAAACCCTCTTTAAGCTATAATTTATGTAAAAAAATAGAAAATGTAGGATGGTTTCCTTCGCTTGAGGCAAAGGGGTTTTAAAATACGACAAAAGTTTTATGCATCAACCGTTTTTGATTTATCCGGTTAAACTCTGACCTGCAAAATACTTACCGGCTAATACCCTTTTTGGTTTTGCTGTTTTATTGTAGGGGCATCAAATAAATTTGATAAAAGTTTAATAAAAAAATATATATTTTCAGAGAGGCAGTATGAAAAAGAATATATTAAAAATAGCAGTCGTAGGCTCAAGAAATATACCTGCAGATTACGGTGGAGTAGAAACGGCAACGGAAGGACTTTATACAAAACTCGCAGAAAAAGGTCATAAAATAACATTTTATGGCAGAAACCAAAATAATACTTTTGAAAAAACCGAATACAAAGGCGTTAAAGTAATAAACCTGCCGACAATTAATATGGTAGGTTGGGGAACATGCTATCATTGTTTTATTTCAAGCATATTTGCAGCATTTTCGGATGCTGAAATAATACATTATCACGCACAGGGTCCCGCAATTTTTAGTTTAATTCCCAAATCATTTTCCCCGAAAAAGAAAAGAGTATTTACCTGTCATGGAATTGACTGGCAGAGGGACAAATGGCAGGGAATCGCCAAAAAAGCCATAAAAATAGGTGAAGTGAACAGTGCAAAGCTTACTGATGCAAGAATAATGGTTTCAAACGGGCTTATGCAAAGATATAACGAGGTTTACGGAGTAAACTGCTTTAGAATCCCCAACGGTGTTAATATTCCAAAAAAAACAGAGCTTAAAATTTTAAACGAAAAATTTAAGCTTGAAAAAAACAAATATATTACTTTCGTAGGGCGATTAGTTCCCGAAAAAGCCATTGAAATATTAATAAATGCTTTTAAAGATTTAAATACTGATATCAAGCTCGTAATTTCAGGAGATTCACCGGAAACACCGGAATATGTCAAACTGCTCAAAAATCTCGCAAAAGATGATAAAAGAATTATTTTTACTTCTTATCTAAAGGGCAGAGAGCTTGCGGAAGTTTATTCAAATGCCCTTGCTTATGTTTCACCGTCAAGATTGGAAGGAAACCCGCTGGCAGGCTTAGAAGCGATGTCTTATGAATTACCTGTTGTTCTTAGTGATATTCAACCGCATGACGAAATGCTGTCTTTTGACAGAGACGCAGGGATAAGCTTTGCCGCAAACGACTCTGACGCCTGTAAAAACGCCCTTAATATGTTGCTTTCGCTTAATCAGGAAGAATTAAAAATTATGGGTCAAAAATCAAAAGAAATTGTTAAAAATAACTTCTCATGGGACAAAATCGCAGACGTTACAGAAAAAGTCTACTTTGAAATTTCGGATAACTAAAATCACTCACGCAATTTGGTAGATTTTTGTTTATATTTTGATTGCCTTCCAATTTACGGGCAAAAAAAAACCCCGTTAGGGGTATTTGTTTTAAAGAAAGGAAAGGGAAAGGGAAAGGAAAGTTCAGGAATTTAAATTGAAGTATCTATATAAAAATATAAGAATTATCTTTTTTGTTGGGGGTTTGATGTATCTCTTATATATATAAAGTATTTAAAAAGTAGATAATTGCTCTTCTGCTTAAATTTATTTACAAAACTTAATTATTTAAATATTAAGAGATATTGCTGATTTAACCTTTTCTGGCAGAACTGATAATATTTAAAATACATAGGGGAAGTGTTAAAAGATTCTAATTTTATTAACAGAAATCACAAATTCAAACAGGTAGTTGTACAATATATGGGTTTTAGAAATTCGAAATATTTTGAATTAATTAAACAAAATATTAAATTGTTTAATTTAGATTTAAGCAATTACAATATTTTGTTGCCTTCTTCACCAAAAGAGCCTGCCCTTCTTGCAGTTATTGCTGCAATGTCAGGGGCTAAAAATGTTTATGTAAAGACCATTAAACAACAAATCAAAGAGCATATAGCTAAAACAACTAAAGAATTAGGCTTTGAAAACATAAAATGTGTCGATATAACAACACAGGAAGTTCTTTTTGGAAGCAATATAGTTGTAAAAGGCGGAGAGATAGATAAAATTGAGGGCGCCTTCATAAATCAGCTTAATAAAAAAAGGGTTATAACATTGTTTCCTGAAAATCTGGATTTTAATAATACAGATAATATTGATCTGGAGGCATGCAATAAAGAAAGGACTTCTGTTGTGGGAATAGATCCTGATGATAAAAACTTAAATTTATATAAATATTTTTCTCATATTATCTTAAAAAGGTGCTACGAGGCGGGTATTGATGTTTACAAATCACGGGTGCTTTTAGTAGGGCATGGAAGTTTGCTTGATTCTTCTCTGCAACTTTTAAAAGCAGCCGGCGCAATAGTCTATTCTTGCAATATTAAAGCTTCTTTAGATCATGCTTTTGTTCTTAAACGCTTTCCTGAGCTTGATGCAATCATCGTTATAGATTATCCGCAAACCTCTATGCAGATTATAGGCAGCAAAGGAGTTATTTCAATCAGTGATATTGTGGATTTATGCCCAAATGCTAAAGTTATACATGTTTGCGGAAAACTTGAAGAAAATTCGTTAAATTTTGGAAAAATCAAGTATTTTCCTGCAACAATCAACAGTAATTCAATAAATCTTAACATTAGAGAATTAGGCGAAAGAGGGCTTATAGAAATAGCTACAGCCTGTTTAAAGGTTGCTGACAATTCGATAAAATCAAATGAAAGTTCTATGAATATAAATGACTCTGTAGTAACATACAAAATACTTAACAAGATAAATCCTGTTTTGTTAGGATGGGACCAAAGAGGACGGTAGTTTAGCTGGTATAGTTATGTATTTAAATTTATTATTTGATTTTATTCTTTTTTGTATGACTGTAGGTCTTGTTTTCAAAGGTGTTTTAAATATAACAACATTTATGAATCCATAAAATCTTAAGAACAAACACAGAAGAGCCTTTTCTAAATAAGAAAAGGCTCTTCTGTATTCTATATAAATATTTTGTTTTTAGAAACCGGGTGAATGAATAGGTAAGCCTTTATAGCCCGGATTTGAATACACTAAGTTTCTTATACTTCCCGTAGTGTTATTGGCTGCTGTAAAAAGTTTTGAAAGAGTGTTTAATCTTTCTGTTAAAGGACATTGAACCTGAGCCAGCTGGGGATTTTTGGCTTTCATCTGGGTCCATACATCTGCTTCGTAGCCCCATGCGTAAGTTTCTTCTTCAAGCGAACAATAAGAATCCTGATGGACTGATTCATGGCTTAATAAACTTGCAAGGGCTTCAGCTGGAGCATTTTGGTGTTTTTCATTAACATAGATGTAAAGCTGTTTACCTTTTTTCCACCCAAGCGCATCAAAAGTTGCATATTCAGGGGAGATTTCTGCAAGATTTTTAAATTCTACTTTCATTGGCAATCCGGAATCATTATTTCCCAAAATAGCTTTTTTAGCCCAGCTTGCGGAAGTTCCATCCATAAGATTAAGAGCCTTTATAATTAGTGGGTCATTAGTTACTGGTGAATAGGAATTGTTTTTTGAAATATTCCCTGAAACTGCCGGTAGTGTCAAAAACAGCATGAAAACAGCTGCAAATAAAATTTTTGATACACGCATAAGTGATTTTTTACCCTCGATTTTTCTTCTGTAAATTAATGCCTAATCTTCCCCGGATCCAGATTTGTTTGTTTGGATTTTCATAAATTCGAATTAATATATATTTTTGCACATGTAAATTATAATTATCCACTTTTAAAAGTAAACCCTTTATTCGAAGGACTTAACAGACTTTTACAATGTTTTTATTTTTATTATTTTTTACCCAATATCCGTTCACTAAAGGAATTGAGCGGACAGTTTGCTGTCAAACTCGCATTTCGGAATCTTCAACACCTGATTGACCCTTATCTTTAAGAAACAAATTTTTTTTATAGATTAGTTAACTCAAATTGCTAAATCGCCAAAATCGTCATTGCGAGCATAGCGAAGCAATCTATAATAAATAAAATGGATTGCTTCGTCGAGTCTAACGCCTCTTCCCGCAATGACGCGTAAATTTATTTAGCAATTCAAGTTAATTATGCTAAATTAGAGGCAGTAAAAACATAAGTTTTACGGAGAATAAAATTGAAAAAGACTTTATCCATCTTTATTTTTTTAATTTTGATTTTAAGTGTTATATTCGGGGTTTCTTCCTGCCAAAAAAAACCTGTTGATACAAAAACAGAAATTACTTTCTGGACACTACAGTTATCTGATTTTTCCGAATACATAAAAAACGTTATAGCCGAATATGAGAAAGTTCACCCTAATGTAAAGATAAAATGGATTGATGTCCCTTATTCCGAAGGAGAAAAAAGAGCTCTTGCAGCTGTTATGAGCAATGATGTTCCCGACCTTATAAACATGAACCCAGGTTTTGGCTCGACTATGGCTTCTAAAGGCGCTTTGCTTAATGTGAAAAATTATGTTTCCCAAAAAAGTTACAAAAAATATCTTACTGAAAGCTGGCAAGCTTCTAGTGTTTCTGGAATTACTTTCGGTATTCCATGGTATATAACCTCTGCGATAACAATATATAATAAGCAAATCCTTAACAATGCGGGTATTAGTAATTATAATTCCGCAAAGACCTATGAATATTTGGGGGAAATTGCCCCTATTATCAAGAAAAAAACCGACAAATTTGTGCTTATGCCAAATCTTACGGAAAGCGGGTACATGCTCAAGCTTTTTAACAAATACAATGTTCCTATAGTAGACAAAACAGGTAAAAAAGCTCTGTTTAACACGCATGAGGCCGTAAGAGTTTTATCTTTTTGGACAAATATGTACGGAAGTAAATATATTCCCGCAGAATCAATTACTCAAGGACACAGAGAAGCTCTTGAAAAATACCAGTCGGGAGAAACTGCTTTTATCGTTGCAGGAGCTAATTTTCTGAAAATAATTAAAGAAAATGCCCCTGAAATATACAAAAATTCCGGAATATCTTCTCAAATAGTCGGAAGCAACGGGAAAGTTGACTTTTCTCTGATGAATCTGGTGGTTCCTAAAAAAAGCAAAAATCCTAAAATAGCTGTAGATTTTGCTCTTTTTCTTACAAATCATAAAAATCAGCTTGAATTTTGCAAATTAGCGCCTGTATTACCATCAACAAGAGAAACTCTTGATTCGGCGTTTTTCAAGGAGGTCTCTTCTTCTGATTTGACAACAAGAGGAAGAATTATAAGCGCACAGCAGCTAAAAAATGCACTATTCCCTGCTCCTCAATTAAAAGATCAAAAAGATTTAAATGAAATAATTGATAATGCAACACAACAGGCATTATTAAAAGAAAAAACACCGAAAGAAGCTTTAGATCAGGCCGTTAAAGACTGGAATAATATTTTAACCGAATAAAAAAACTCTTGACGAAGAAAATTTAGCGTAGTACTTTATTCTTACGTCAAGGGCGTTTAGCTCAGTTGGTAGAGCGCTTCGTTTACACCGAAGATGTCGGGAGTTCGAGCCTCTCAACGCCCACTTACTTTCAGCCTTTTTGAAAAAGGCATCCCGCACTTTTGTTTTTTTAGCGGTAGTTTGCAGTAAAACAAAGCCGCTGTAATGTAAATATAATGCACCTTTAAGCCCTATTTTAATATTGGGCAAAAATGGGTAATTTTTACCGTATTTCTACCGGAAATTACAACTTAATTTCCGCTATAGTTTTTTTATCCCATTGCAACTGCTGAAAATCGCCTCTTTGTCCGTGCCATTGCCGCTTTTACCGATTGAGAAAAAATGAGAATAATGTCCCAAAATGGGATATTTATGGGATACAAATGAGAAATTTTGAGAATTGAAAAATTTTGCGACTCCCCCGACACTCCCAATATATCTATATATCAAGCCTGTTTATTGAGTTCTCATTAATTCTCATTTTTGTGGCAGGGGGAAGTTTAGGGAAGGTTAGGGGAAGTGTGTCGGAGTGTTTAAAAGCTTGTCCTGCCGAGTTTATAATCATTTTATGTCGAATTTCCAGTGTGATAATTTTCAATCCTGCTGTTAATAACATGCATGGCATAGAGCCGCCCAAGCAGGAAGCATTGGCGATAATAAATTGTATTATTTGCCGGTTTTGTGAACTTATCTTACAAAAAACAGGGTAAAACTAAAGTCTAAACTTTAGTTCCTTATCATTATAAATAAAGAATTGCTTAACATCAGAACATCTTCCGATATAAACAAACACAAAAGCAGCAATATTGTTGAAATTTTCCTGTAACGATTTATCATACACAACAGTATGAACGAGTTATATGGAAATAAGCAACACTGATGGAAAATAAAATAATAGACACGACAAAGGTTTGGCTGGATGTGAGAGCCGTTGCTTCTTTAAAAAATATTACAGAAAGAGCGGTTCGTTTATCGTTAAGGCAAACCAACAAATATATTTTCAAAACCCAAGATACAAGAGGAGGCAAGATTTACAAAATATGCTTAAGTTCTTTAGAGCCTGAACTTCAAAGCAAATATTTAAATGAATATTATCAAGCAATGGTGCTTGAAGATACGGAAGCGGTTCTGACAAACATCCAGCCAACACAAGAAAAGATTATCCCGGAAAACATGAAACGGGTTGCCCTTGCTCGGATGGACTTGCTTAATCTTTGGCAAACCTATATTAAAAGCAAACGCAATAAAAAAGAAGCTTCTGACGAATTTTTAGATTTGTATAATACAGGCGAGTTCTATAAAGAAATATTTGAAGTTCTGATAACAACATCTATAGGAAGCTTATACAGATGGAAAACAAAATTATCAGGGACTGCAGACTGGACAAGGCTTGTTCCGGATTATCAATTCAGAGGTTCAAGGGAATGCCGCACTTCGCTTACTCAGGAAGAAATTCAAATCTTTATGAAGATACTCCTGAACCAGAATAGATTCAGCATAGGCAAAGCAGCAAGCCTTACAAAACATATTCTGAATAAACGGGGCATAGAAATACTTCCCAGAGATGCAACTTTTAGAAGATACGCACAGTGGTTTCAAGCAAACCATTATGACAAATGGATACTCGCTCGTGAGGGGCATAAAGCCCTTAGAGACAAGGTTGAACCGTATATCGTTCGTGATGCTTCGGTGCTAGAGGTTGGTTCTGTATTAATAGCAGATGGGCATCGCCTGAATTTTCAAGTGTTAAATCCTTTTACTGGCAAACCAGTCAGGGCAAACCTTGTCGGGTTCTTGGACTGGAAATCAGGTGGGCTTGTAGGCTTCGAAATTATGCTTGAAGAAGATACACAATCTATTGCATCTGCTCTGCGGAACGCAATTTTAAATCTCGGAAAAATCCCTGACATAGTTTATCAGGATAACGGCAGGGCATTCAGAGCCAAATTCTTTACAGGAGATAAGGACTTTGAAGAGTTAGGATTTAATGGGGTTTACGGCAAACTTGGAATAAAACCTGTGTTTGCCTCTCCGTATAATGCAAGGGCAAAAGTTATAGAAAGATTCTTTTTAGAATTTCAAGAAGGGTTCGAGAAGTTACTCCCCTCTTATATAGGAACATCTATAGAGAACAAACCTGCCTATATGAAAAGAAACGAAGCACTTCACAAAGAAATTCACAGCGGTTATGTTCCGACAATTCAAGAAGCAATCGATTTAATAAACTGCTGGCTGGAGTTTAAACACTCCCAGCCTTGCAAACATGTTAAAGGTAAATCGATAGCAGAAGCCCTTGCGAGTATTGATAAACAAGAAATAAACGAGCAGGAACTTGATGATTTGATGATGGCACAAGAAATCAAAACAATTCACCGCAACGGCATACGGTTCTTAAAGCAGGATTATTACGATGACACACTTTACGGAATAAAAGGTAAGGCGATAGTTAAGTATAGCCTGTTTGATTTAAGTTCAGTAAAAGTTTATTCAATGAAAAACGAGTTTTTATGCAGGGCAAATCGTGTTACTTCAACTCATCCGATGGCACATCATCTTGGAGATATAAATGATATTCAGGATTACAAACAAAAAATAGTAAAACAACAAAAACTCAGGAATAAAACTTTAAAAGAGGTAAGGAAATTGTTTACAGCAGAAGATTCCAATCTTATTGAATCGCAATTTTTACTTCCAGCCAAACAGGAACAGGGTTTGCCTGAAGAAAAATTTAGCTCAATAAAAGTCATAGCGGCAAGACCAACCACCAGACCGCTTTTTAATTCTAAATTTGAACGGTATGAATGGCACTTAAGCAATGGCTGTCATTCACAGGAAGACAGAAAATGGTTTGAAACTTACATAAAATCAAGCGAATACCGGCAAATATATGGGGAAGCAGAATGAAGAAAATATTTGTAAAAACTCAAAATGTCAAAAATTTTATTAATTTGATGAACAACTTAATAAATAGACCTGAAACAGTTCCGGGGATGGCTCTGGTTTATGGAGAGCCGGGGTTAGGGAAAAGCAAGGCTGTTTTATGGTGGGTAGCACAAAATGATGCTGTGTATATTCGGGGAACGAATCTTATGTCAGGGAGGTGGCTTATTCAAGAAATTGTAGAAGAGCTGGGAGAAATTCCTTACTTCTACTCTATAGATATGTTCAAACAATGCGTAAGACTTTTAACCGAAAAACAAATACCAATAATAGTAGATGAAATTGATTATCTGGCTACTGATGCAAAAACTATAGAAACTATAAGGGATATACACGATAAAACAGGTGTCCCAATAATTATGGTGGGAATGGGAAAGGCTAAACAAAAACTCATGCGATACAAACACCTCTATGACAGGGTTTCTGAAATAGTGGAGTTTAAATCTTTCATAAAAAAAGATGTGAAAGAAATAATAACGCAACTTTCAGAAGTTGAAATGACAGAATGTGCTATCAGTTTTATCTATACAAAGTCTAATAGGTTCAGGCAGATTGTCAGACTTATTAACAAAGCCGAGCAGATAGCTCATTCAAATGGCTTGAGTACTGTAGACGAAATAACTTTAAAGGAGTTCATAACAGATGAGACAGACGAAACTGCTAAAGCTGGTTAGGATGATGTCGAAATTCACATCAGACGATGTATCGGCAATTCTTGAGATTGACGAGGAAACAACACTTTTTTACCTGTCTGACCTTGAGAATAAAGGCATTATTAAAAAGATAACAGGGGGGAGATACATTCACATCCCTGAAAAAAAAGACAACATGTCTGCCAAGACTGATGTAAAAGCAAAACCAACTTATGAAGATAAGAAAATTCCTCCAATTACACCTAAAAAGCTTGTTATTGACATTACAAAAGACGAGGATTACCAGATATATTTGAATGCACCTGCTTGGGCAAAAAAGAAGGCAGATAAATATCTTGCTGTGCTGGAAGCTTCGGGCGGACTTGGCGGAGAAAAACTCAAGTTTTTTATAAAACAGTGGAATAAAAAATTCCCGGAGATGAAGACATCTCGTTCAAGTCTGTTGAGAGCCAGAAATTCCCTGTTAGAAGGAGGGGTAGCTGCTCTTCTTGCCGGATATACCAGTTTTACTAGACATAAAAGCTCTGTCAAAGAAGAAATTTACAAATACTTCAAGGAGTTTTACCTGTCCTTTGAAGTAGTTACGATGGTAGATGCGATAAATCGGGCAAAGGAAAAGTATTTTCAACTACACCCAGATTCTGATTACAAAATTCCATCTTATATATGCTTTAGAAACAGGATTTTAAGGGAGTTTACAAGGGAAGAACTCAAGCAGTTCAGGACAGTCCAAATTAAAGGAGTAAATTTGCGGTGAGAGAAAAGCTTTTAAAACTTACTAAAAGATTAAAAGAATTTACTTTATGCGATATGGTCTTGCTGACTGAGATCGAAGAAAAGATTGTTAAACACTACCTTGATGAATTTATTTTTTATGGAATCATTCGTACCAAAACAGGCAATAGATATGTTTTTCTTAAAGAACCTGATCTACCAATTGAAATACCTTCTGTGGGAATAAAATTATCAGATGCATTAAATATTTACATACAAAAATGTCTTAAAAGCAGGAAACCATCAACAAGCAGAGGACACAGGATTTATACAGATAAACATATATTGCCGTTTTTCAAGGATAAAAGTATTTCTGATATTTCGCCTATGGATATTGTCGAATTTATTAAACATATTCAAAGTCAGGGATATACTCATAGGACTGTTGAAAATATATTCTTCTTCCTGAAAAGAGCAATTCTTGAATTTGATGACAAGTTTAAATTCCCTGAAATACACAGGCTTAAAGACACGCCTTCGCTAAAAATACTTTCCGAAGAAGAAATAAAGAAAATTTTAAAAGCGGTGAAATTTAACAAAGCGATGTATCCTATTGTACTTACTGCTGTAGCAACAGGACTTTCTGTAGGAGAGCTGCTTGCGATTAATTGGGATGATGTGGATTTTGAACACCGCAAACTCAGGATAAGTAAAAACCTTTTATCCAAATCAACTATTTGGAGAAAGCCACCGTTTAAAATTCGGTATGTTGACATGCCGGAAATGCTGGCAAAGTTTTTAAAAAGCTATCAAAAAAACTGGAGACCCAACAGATACAATGCTGTTTTTGCAAATGGAGCAGGGAATTTTCATAATACGCATAATATCAGGGGCAGGGATCTTGAAAAGATTATTGAACATGCCAGAATTGAAAAAACAACTTTTAAAATCCTGCAAGACAGTTATGCGGTTATGATGATTCAAAAAAATCAGCCTCTGACTTTTATCCAGAATCAACTTGGTCATAAATCAGTTCAGCATACAGCCGATAGGTATAAGGAGTTTCTGAAGACGGCTGTGGATTTTGATTTTGAGTTGTAAAATGCAGAATTACTTTATCCAACTAATAATTTCGTTAATACGTTTTATTATAATTTCAGAATTTTCTTTTAAATTTGTCCTTAAATCAAAACAAGTAAGCAAAACTTCTTTTCCCTCATCAACTTCATGTTGCCAAGCAAAATCTTCTTTAGTTAGCGGATAAGCAAGGACAGGATAAATTTGCTGATTTTCATTTAATCGGTTATGAATTTCTTTATATGCTAATAGCTGATATATATCTGCATTTTTGAATTCGTTTTTGTTTCCGTCATTTAATTTCCATTTTGTATCAAGAATTATAAGCCTGCCGTCATAAAGTTCTATAAGTATATCTGTATAAGTATTTTTAAAACTTCTTTTATGATTTGTTTCTTCAAGCAAATTCACTGATTTTTTAACAAGTTTTTCGTTATTTTGATATCGTATTTTACTTATTTCGGGAACTTTATGCTGATTTTTTCTTAAATATTGATAAATAAACTCTTCAAAAAGCAGGTTCATATCCCACATAAGAGAAATCGTCTTGAATTTTTTAGAACTTATTTCCACAGAAGAGTTTTCAATAAACATTTTTGCAAGATTGAAGGACTTTTCAAAACTTTTCTGACTTCTGAAAAGTTTTAAATTTCTTATTTTTTCTTTAGTAATTTGCACAAAAGATATTTCTGAATAAATATTTAAAATTTGCTTAAGAGTTCTTTTATTTTCGTCTGTTTTTGTAAGCTGACTCAGCATAAGGCAAACGTAATAAAAAAGTTGGTTTAAAAGGTTATCTTCGCTGAATTCATCATATTCACAATAAAAACAGGCTTTATTGATTATATTTTTCTTTGTATTTTCTGTAAAATTCAGTTTGCCTTTTAAATATTTCAAATTATCTTCCTGCAAAACATAGTTTTTAGGAATAAATCGCAACAATGAATCAAGGAGCGAGGAGGCAAATATACCTATTAAAACTTCCAGAAAAGGATTTTCCGTTTTTGAAAGTTTCGCAACATCATTGTCTTTTATATCAAGTTGCTTTGTGTAAGAAAGCATATAGAAAAGATTCTTCAGTATAGTGTCCCTGTCTTCTTCATTCTTGCCCAGCAACTTAGGCAGTATTTCAAACTGATAATTTTTATATTTTATTACTCCAACATAATTTTGAGCTTGAATACTTGTTTGGGTAATATTAAAAACTTTTGTAAGTTTATTTTTTTCTAAAAACAGCTCAAACTTTTTAGCATCTTCGTTTTCAAAGATGCTGTCTAATTCAAGCTTTTTGCCATCTTGGTCTTTGGCAAAGTCATACTCAAAAAAAGTTTGAGACTTCATTATTTATGCCTCAACAAGAGTTTGATGATAAGCATTATTCTCTAGTTTTTTTATTGCCTGAATAAAATCAATTTCTTCCGGTTTCTTAAAGTCGTAGTATTTATTATCATCATAAATATCTTTTAATACAGGCGGAACATCTTTTACAGAAATAAAATCACCAAGAATTGTTTGTAATTTATCCCATTCGCCATAGAAGTATTCATTAAGCAACGGAATGACGTTATCAAACCAGATACGTTCTAATTTTTCTATAGAATCAACACCAATAAAGTAGCTATGACCGATTTGGTGGTCTCTATCAAGCAATATGGATATTTTTTGGTTTAAATTTTCAAATATTTCTCTGACTTTTACTCCTTCAACATCAATCGGAACAAGTGAAGAATCAGGCATTATTTCAATAAATTTGAATCTTCTACGCAAAGCAATATCAACAGAAGCAATTGAACGGTCAGAAGTATTCATAGTACCGATAATATAGAGGTTATTTGGAACACCGAAAGATTTTTTAGAATACGGCAACTGAGCATTAATAGCTTCTTTATTATTTAAGCGTTTTGTATCTTCAACAAGAGTAATTAATTCTCCAAATATTTTAGAAATATTTCCTCTGTTTATTTCATCAATTAACAAGACAAAATTTAGATTAGGGTTGTTTTTTGCCTCTAAGCATATTTTCTTAAAAACACCATCTTCAAGTTTATAAGAAATGCTTTCATTGGTTTCAGTGCTATCTGTTAATACCGGCTTGATTCCTTCAACAAATTCTTCGTAAGAATAACTCTGGTGAAAAGTAATAAATTCATAAAAATCTTTAATTTCAAATTGCTTAGTCTCTTTTAATTCATTTAAAACTTCAGACAATTCTTCATGAACATATTTTTTACCTTCGTCTGTCAAAAACCATTCAGAATTTTCGGTTTTATCAAAGAGGTATGGATATATTCTTGAGTCTTTATTAGTTTTGACAGTCGTACTATCAGGCGATGTTCTGGTATTTAATTGCACCCAAAGAGTTGGAGGGAGGTCTTTGCTATTTTTAAATTCTGAATAGATTTGTATTTCTTGGGCATCAATTAAATCTTTAACCTTATATTTCCTGTTTTCGCCATTTCTATACATAGTAAGAGCTAAAGCTTGATACCAATACATATTTTCTAATATTTTAGATAATTTTAGCTTTTCGTCTACCGGAATATTTAATTGCGGTGATAAAATTGTTTCAACAAGTTTCCTTGCCTGATATGTTTTTCCTGTTCCGGGTGGTCCGTATAGAATTTGGTTAAGTGGAATACTGCTATTGTTCATTATATTTTCCTCAACATTAAAATCATTTTCAGTTTTATTTATTACTTTTGCAATAAGTTCTTTTGCTTGCTCCAGTGTTTCTTCCGAATTTACATAAAAACTTCCATTTAATGTCCATTGATAACTATCCGGCACTTTTTCAGTTATATTCTTTAGTTCTTCATCTAATTTATCATAGGAAACCAAAACCCTAAATTGCTTACTTTTGTCAGATATTTTATGAACTTCTGCAATATTATTTTTTGTTTTAAGTGCTGTATATGCCTCAGTTTCATTTATTGTAGCACCTAAAGATTTTCCATATTCTAAAAGACTTTCTCTAAAAGCGTTCAAATCAATATTACCTTGATTTCCTACAAACCAGATAAAATCTTGGGCATCAAGCAGATCATTTTCTTTATTTAATACCTCGTTCATTTTAGGAATTAATTCTTTATTACAGTAATTTATCCAATCGGTGTATCGTTTTTCATAATCTTCAAATTTTAATAAATAATCAATGCTAAATTTTTTCGCATAATTATTAAAGGGTTTGATTTTTGTGAACAACAAAAGATTTTTATAATCATTTGTAAAAAGAAAAAAAGATGCTGTATCAATACCAGGATCTGTTAAACCTTTATTTTTCCAACCTTCATCATTATTTAAAGTATCTTTTATACTGTCTCTAAAGCCTTTTATTCTGTCTTCTAAATTCATACTGTTATTAAATAGTGATTCAAAACTACTCATTAAAATATCAGGATGTTTTTCTGCCATCCACTTAATGCCACTATTCCTCATAAAAAATGATTGAAAATTCTGAGAACCAAGACTCTTAATTTTTTCATTTAAATTGTCTAAATTTTGAAATACACCTTGGGTTTTTATAGCGTAATCCCACTTATACTGCTCATTATATTCAGATGAATTTTTTAATTCCTTATATTTTTTAAGTAAAGTATCAATATCATTAAAATTATTTTCTATCTCTATAGCGTTTTCTATTGAGTTTTTAATAAGTTCTTTCGCTATGTTTAGGTCATCAGCGGATTTAACAAGAAATTTCAAATTAAAGTTTTTTTCATAATTTTCGATTTCAGTTCTATTTTTTAATTTTTCGCTAACATATTTATTTGACAACCTAATTCTTACGCCATTTTTATTTGCATTATCAAAATGAACAGCAACAAACTGTTTATCATAGCTATTTTTTACTTTTAAAACTGTACTTTGTCCATCATTTCTATCAAATCTCTCTGAATTTAAAGATTCTCCAAATTGTATTAGTTCTTCTCTTAATTTGTCTAAATCAGATGATTTATTTTCATTTGTTCGAGGATTTTCAAGTTGCAGTGTTAAATTTGTATTATTACTTATGAAATACCTGTAATGCTTATTTAAAAGTGCATAAGGGATACCGTTTTGATGACCAGCATTAAACCGCTTCCAATCCAGATTTCTCTTTAATATTCTTAGAATATTTTCTAATTCATTTGTTGAATTAACTTGAAATATGTTTTTCTGGGTTATAGTTTCAATAATTTTCTCTAACGAATCCCAAAACTCAAAATTTCTACATCTAGATTCATATGACCCACACTCGCCTTTTTTTATTAAATCTAGCATATAATTTTGAAATTTTTGTTTATTATCCATTATTTACTCCTTACAAAATATCTAGTCTGCAAAGCTGCTTGTATTCACAGAATTTGCATTTTTTATCAGGTGCATATTCTATCGGCTGGAAATTCAGATTGCGAATTTGTTTGTATGTATCCATAATTTTTGTCTTGATGTATAAATTATCAGCTTCACAAAGTTTTGTATAATAGCTCTTATCGTGTTCTTCAACAAAAATAAGTCCGACTTGCGAAACCTTTTTATCTGTATGCAAAGCTTCAAACGCAAATTTGTAGAATCTAAGCTGGTTTAAATATGATTCGTAGTCTTTTCCGTCAGCTATTTGTGATTTTGATTTAGCTGAACCAGTTTTGTAATCATACAGGGAATACGTTCCGTCATTATTGATTTCTATTCTGTCAATAAAACCTTTGATAGTTCTATCTTCAACAGGAACAAACTCAAGAGCATACTCAGTTGCAAAGATTTTATCGGGTGAAGTTTGCTTAAAGTTAGGATAATATTCACCCAAGCTGTTAAGTCCTCTTTCCTGAAGCTCTGTTCTTTTGGATTGGGATATAAATTTTTGATTGTTGAGTTTCTTGATAAAAGCAGCATTAAAATCTTCATTAGTTGGGTAATTTCCTTTATCCCTTGCTTCTGTTGTTGCCCATTCAAGGGTTTTATGGATTGCACTACCATAATTTGCCGCTTCCCATTCTGTATCAAGTATTGGAATTCTAAGAATATATGAATATAGGAAACTTCTCGGACAATTCGAATAACTGTTTAAAGCACTTGGACTAAGGATAAAATCTTTTAACCTTGCTTTTAGCTCTTCGATAAATGCTCTTGAATAATCAAAGTCCTGCTTTGTATAAGATTTAAGTATTTCAAGTGAATATTCCTCGTCATTCAGCTCATGATTAAACTTTTCAAACAGGTCTGCTCTTTCTGTTATTGCTGCAAGATAACTTGTAAGCTCCTGAGCATTTCCATTTATCTTGTTGGAATATGTTAAACACAAACTGTGCTTCGCTCTTGTAATCCCAACAAATAAAAGTCTAAGCTGCTCTGCTTTTTTTAGGTCTTCATCATCTGAAACATCTGAATCTTTTTCTATCGGCAAGTCCATATTATTTGGGTTGCGTTTCTTCTCCCAATTCTTTGCCACAAGATTATTTATGTAAACATATTCAAACTCACGCCCTTTAGAACCGTGCAGGGTTAAAAGCTGTACAGCGTTCTGCACGTAATCATCTTGGTCTATTGTAATAGGAATACTCTCGTTAAATGCCATATCAAGATACTCGATAAAGTCCTGAATATTAGCAGATATATGCAAATTAGCAAACGCTGAAGCTTCATCCACAATCTTTTTAATAGCAAGGATGTTTTGTATTCTATTAATCTCTGATTTCAAGAAGTATTCAAGAATTCCTGTTCTGTTAATCAGCTCTATGATTATATTTTTCAAGGAATGATGAGATTTAATTTCTTTTAATTCATTGTAAGTTTGGATAAAATTGGAAATTTTTTCTTTATTTGCCCAATCCCTGTTTATGTTTTCGTTTATGTTGGAAATAAAATCCCTGTGGTTGAGCCTGTTTTGATTAAGCAAGAAATTGTAATCTCCTGCATCAAGTTCAAACGGCTGTGATAACAAAAGCCCAAACAATTTGTCAGAGTACAATTCATTGTTTTGCAAAGCCTTTAGGTAGAAATAAATAAGGATTGACGGTCTTAATTCAAAAATGCTCTTGCTGGATTTGATCTGGAACGGAATATTTTTTGCTTTTAGCAACTCTGCAAATGTTTCCAGTTCTGAATTTTTCTTTGAAAGTATTGCTATTTGGGACAAATCAACTTCGCCGTCATCATTTTTTGGAGCGGATGGAGAAGTTATAAGTTTTTCTATGTCTTCAACAATATAGTTATTTTCCTGTTTAATATCCCCAAAGCCATGAATCCGCACTTTTTTATCGTGGCAGGTAATCTTTTCATTTTTAGCAATGAGTTTTTTAGAAATTTGGTAATCTTCAAACTCAGAGTTAATCTCAAGTCTGGTCTTGTCCTGCGAAATAACTTCATAGCTTAAATTAAGAATAGTTTGCGTTGAGCGATTATTTTCATCAAGGCAGATAACTTTTGTTTTCGGGTAGCGTTTAAGGAATTTTTCAAGGTTATCTATCTGTGCACCCTGAAAACCATAAATTATCTGGTCGTCATCACCCACCACAAAAATGTTTTCATTGTCTGAGCCTTCCGCAAGCTTAAACACTATCTGGTTTTGAGAGTAATTTGTATCCTGATATTCATCTATCAGAAAATACAAATACCTTCTTGAAGCCTTTTTAAGCAAGTCCTCATTGCTGTCAAATACTTCCAGCACAAGATTTATCATATCGTTAAAGTCGATAAAGTTATTCTGTTTTAGTTTTTTGTCATAAATTTCATATATTTCCCAAGCTTCCTGAGCCTTGCCCATCTTTCTTTTGTGGGTTTCAAGGTTATTCAAGAATGTTTTAACCAGTTTGCCTTTGGCTTCACGCTCTTTATATTCAATTAAAAGCTCATCAAGCTTACCTTGCCAGTTTGGATGTGAGCTTAAAGTTTCAAAATACTGTTCTTTTGTAACCTGATTTTTCTTGATTTCCTCGACTGCTTTTAGTAATTCACCGATGTAGTAATACGCATCGCCCCATTTTGTACGGTAAAAAGTAGTCTTGTACTCATCAAGGCATTCTTTCATAATGTTACGTTTGGAAATATCATCGATAAGGCTCACACCGTCCAGCAACTCGAATTGTGCAGGATATTGCTGAATAATCTCGTTACAAAAAGCGTGATATGTGTGAATTGTTACAGCAGAAGCAATAGTTCCCATTTCTTTTACAAGACGGGCTTTCATTTCATTGGCTGCGGCTTCCGAGAAAGTAAGGCAAAGAATAGATTCAGGGAGAATGCCCTGTTCTAGCATATATTTGATACGCTGAATTATAGTAAATGTTTTTCCAGTTCCGGGACCAGCCAAAACCATAACGGAACCGTCAAGAGTTTTAATGCACTCCATTTGTTTAGAGTTCGGTGTTATTTTTCTTTGTTCAACTGCCGTATTTATCATTTTTGAATGTCACCTATAAAAATTTTTATTTAAATAAAACAATTTTATTATGATTAATTGGGTATATATCCGCCGGTAATCCTACCATCTCTCTCTAATATACATCCATCTAAAGTAACCATTCTGAATTTAGTGAACTGATTTTTTGCAAGTTCAAGCTCTTCTACTAATATAGTGTTTTCTAAAGCATTATACAAAGCAGGTTTGAATATTTCATCACATTTTGCTAAATTTATAAAATAATCAATAAATCCAGCGAATTCAACTTTATCTAGTGCAGGATGAGGATCTAACATATCGAGTACAATAAATACTGCTCTACCAAGCTTATTCTCTTTAATTAATTTTATTGCATCTGCTGCCGCATCAGTATTATCTACTACAATATATTTTGATTTTGGTCCGAACGCTAAATGAAAAACTTGAGAATATTCAGGGGGAATACTGCAACAATTTATTAGAGTACCGTGAATGCCTTTAATGCTCGAATTTAATAAAAATTCTTCTATTCTATTTTTTTGTGCCTGAATCATTTAATTACCTCCAAAATATTAACATGTTGATATTATCATAAGCTTACGTCAGTTTTGGTCACAACAAAGTAATGTCTTTAAATCATGCTTTAAGAGTTTTTCCAGATCGCAGATAAGAAGACTGGATAATTCTGAAATTTTTCTTTCAGATTCAATTTCTTGAAGAATTTGATATTTCCAATTTTCACCAAAACTATAATATTTTTTATTTTTTGGGGTTATATTCTTATCATTAAAAAACTCAAATTTTTCATCTTCAATTAAATTTTTAACAATTTTTGATAAATCCTTCTCTTTACTATATGATCCCAATGTAATCCTATAATGAGAAGCCGAAATCGTAAAACCAATTGCCATTTTCTCTTGATAAACAAAAAAATCTATAAAAACATTTTTAGTCAAACCGCTGTAATCAAGGTTTAATATCATACAATTATTAAATTTTAAAAATTCATTGTTTTTTTCGTCAATATCATCTCTAATATAAAATCTTATATCTGGTAATTTTTCTTTGATATTTTTTCTAATATATTTATAAACTTCTGACATGTAAATTCTTTTAAGGGTGCTTTCAAAATTCATATCAGATAATAAATCTTGTAAGTTTTTATCATTATTAAAAATTTCAAAAAAATCTTTATAGTTAGGATTTTTTTCTAATGCAAAAAGTTTTTTTATTTGAATAAAAGAATTAAGCATTTCAAGGTAGTTTTTTATGTAAGGATTTTTATCATGAACGTCTTTGAAAAAATCATTTAATTTTTCAGAAAGTCTTTCATAAGTTATATACTCCCAACCTATTTCATTTACATCAAAATATGGCTCAATGTAACTAATTAATAATTTGACTTCTTTTTTATCCGAACTCCTTTCATTAATGAATTTATCAATATTTCCATCTTTTTTACTATATTTATTTAACTGACCTTTGATTGGCATAGACTTAAATTTATTTTCTATTACTATAAATTTTTTGTCTGTTTCTATTACAAGATCAAAACTTTGCTTTTCTCTATAGACTTTTTCAAATTCACCATAATTATCTTTTTTATAGTCTTGTACAAAACATTTGATGGAATCCGGATATTGTTCAAGCATCCACGCCCAAAAGTTAGAATGAAACAATTCTTTTGAACATAAAGACATTCTAAATATCGGATTTTCTTTTAATTGATTCAGTATAATTTTTAATTCATTTTGCATTTTTTAAACTCTTTCTAACTCTTCAACACTTAATCTTCCGAGTCTTGAAGAAAGCATATCAATCTCGTGGAAAAGTTCAGCTTCTTTTGTTGCAGGTTCTACGAGGGCACCATAATCCTTTATCCCGTGATGAGAAGCTATAATATGTGCCAATTCAGGAAAACCATTCTGATTTGCCCAACTGAATCCCCAGTGAATATGACTTATCCACTCATTAATAAATTTTTCATCAACGGCAACAACGCCGGATTCCAAGTCGATAGTATATTCAAACATCTTACCTAAATCATGAGCTATACAACCTGTAAGCACTAATTCATGATTTATATCAACAGGAATCACAGGAAATATTGCTTTTGCAAACTCCACACACTCGATAGCATGCTGAATCAAGCCGCCTATGTAATTATGATGATGTGTTTTTGCAGCAGGAGAAGTCTTAAACAAGTTTTCGTTTTCAAATATAACTTCCATCAAAGAAGTTTTTAATTTGTCATCTTTAAAAGAATTAATAATCTCGAGAATTTTATCAAATAAAACTTGTCTTTCGGTTTCCGATAAACCTGTTCTGGCTTCCTTAATAAGTTTAATCTGCTTTATTTTTTCATTATTAAATTTTTCGTTATACTCAGACTCAATCACCGAGATAATATTGCCGACTCTTAATGCTTTTTTGTCAATCTTTACAAGAAAATCGCTCCATATTATGCAGTTAAAAGTTTCTTCATTTTGTATGTCTTTTATCTGTAGTTTAGCCATAGTGTCACCGTTCTTGGTTTCACCAACGCTAAAAGACACTATTTTATATTCGCCATCTTGCCTTAACACTCATTTTACTCCTGCTGTTTTGAAATAATTATATAAAAAACATGTTTAAGTTGTTTGAATTAATTTATTTCCAGTGTGGTTTGAAATTTTCAATTTCTTCAAGGATTTTTGTATAATCTCCATCGAATTTTAAAGCCCTGTCATCAATATATAGATACGCAGGCTCTTTTTTATTTGTAACGTCTTCAATATAGTCATTAAGAAAATATCTTATCAACCATTTATAAACCTTTTCCCTGTTTCTTGTAGTAAAAACGTAAACTTCATAAGTTTCAGAGAGTCTTTTTAAAAATTCTTTTGCATATGGCATAGGTTCAAACAGTTCATTATCTCCCTGCCAGCCGTTATAAGTATTTAGAACACCGTCAAAATCAATAAATATCTTCTTTTTCATAAATTTATCCTTAAATTTTTCTCTATGAGAATTATTTTCGCATAACAGTATGTCAGAATCGGACATTTATAATTTTTTGTATTTTTACACATGCCCGATACTGACATGTGTGTCTGATATGCTGAATTTATGAAAATTAAAATTAATAGAGTATTAGAATTTTTAACAGTAGTTGTTGCTTCTTATGCAATTATGGGATTGCTTGCTTTGCCGTTAGCATATTTTATAAAGTTTTTATTCCACATAAGGTTTGCAACAAGCTATTTATGCTGCTTTAAATGCCTGTATTTATTGTGTATTATCGGAGTGGGGTACATATTTTTTCGAGAAGCTTAAATACATTTTTTAATCAAAAAACTCCATAGTTAAGCACGGATGTTCATCATCACACCGATTACAATTTCCAAAAAATGAATATACAATTTTTGCCTTATTAGAGGTTATTGTGAACATTGGCAAATAATCTTCTCTTTTTAATTCAAATCCACAACCGCCAATATTATAGTTATAGGCATAATAATTGGCATCTGAAAGAAGCAAATAACTCTGAGAGGATTTGTTTTTCTTTATTTTCAGATAACCGTTTTTAAAATCGCTGACTTTGATTACTTCAACATACGGATAGATCTTTTGAATTTCGTTTACATCGAGTCTTTTATTATTGAATTTGCTTCCGGCAGCTATGATTTCGCTCATTTTAAGACTGGAATAATCAAAAGTATATAATTTGCCATTTTTTATAAAAGTTGAAACATTCTCCAATAACAGATTTTGGTTTAAATATTTAAGCTGATATGACGAAAAATAAAAAATATAACACTTACCTTCTTCGACTTTGCTAACCATTATGTCATCAGAAGCTAAAATATTATTTGCTTTATACTCTCTCCACTTGTTTGTAGAGTTTGAATATACATAAGAATAGCCTCTTTGTTGAATTTTTTCTTCATCAATTTTAAATTCTTGATTTTGTTTATAAATTCTCAACGCCAATAAAAATATGCCTAAACAAAGAAACAATGTTGTTGCAAAAATAAAAATATTCTTTTTATTTTGCATCTATTTCTCCATTTTCGTTATAATTCACAGTGTATTGCAAGCGTTTGCCTGTTTCATCAATATGATGCCATTTCCACTCATCAGCATCTTCAATATTTAGGGAATCGGAAACACACGCAAAACCATTTACAAATTCAAGAGCATTAATAAATTGATAAGGAATAATTAGTTCATTTTGTTGGTTAATATAGCCGAACAATCCATTATTACCACGCTTTGGGGTTAGATGTGGAGTGTAAATTGCAGGTATAGCAAATTGCATTAACAACTCTTCTTCTGTATTACAATATTTATAATCAATTTTTTCGCCCTTATCGTTAATCAAGCCTGCTTTACCATTTTTTACTGCCAAATATGTATTTTTCGCAAATTCATAAGGTAAAATATACCCTTCAGGTAAACCTCTGTAGTAAGTTTGAATAATTTGCTCATAATAACCAAGCGGTACAATTTCGTTCCCTTTATCGTCTATTAATCCTACAGAATCTCCTTTACCAGCAACAAAAGCTGTTCCTGTTAGGTTTTCCATAATAGAAAAATCGATGTTATTATATACACCATAAGGCACTATAATTTCTCCTGCTTTATTAAATAAAGCATATTTCTCGTAATTTCCCATAATCTCAACATGTGCAGCCTGTTCTAACACAACTTTTCCTGATGTATCAATCAGATAATGCTTATTGTCAGTGGATTTCATTTTAGCTAAGCCGGTTTCGCCAAAATCTTCTATATGCCAAACATCCAGATATTTTCTCATTTTCTTATATCCTCTAAAATTCGTCTAAAAATCAATAGGATTAAAATTATTCATTAAATTTATATTCCATAATGTCTTCGCATTTGTCTTTTGGAATGTAATTAACTCCGTATTTTGCAGCCATTTCGGCTATTTCTCCAACAGAAGATACAATAAAAATTTTCGAGTTACTGTACTCGCTCAATGATTGTATTTGTTTAATCAGCCATTCACCTGCATATAGCGGAGTAAAATCCTCCTCCATTTCCATATCGACAAGTATTATGTCATACGGAGCAAACATATTTTTTGTTATTATAAGATGTCCCTGTTTTGCAGAATTTGCACTATGAATCTCAACATTTTTTCCAAAATGATATTTTAGTGCAAATATATGCGTGTTTCTCCAATCAGGAGAATCATCAACTACAAGAATTTTTTTCATTTTTGTTGGCTTTCTTATTTTAAGTGCAAATTACTCCTGCACTAAAATTATTCTCGTCAATTAAAAAAATGCTCCAATCATGTAAATCGTTTATAGTATTAATGTTTTTTTTATTTTTATATTCTTTCAAAATATCTTTAAGTTCTTTGCATACTGAACATTTTTGGCATACATATGGAATTCTGAAATCAACCATAAACGGATGTATACAAGCATGAACACACCATTTAAGTCTGATTAGGTTTTCAGGTCTATTATCATAACCATTATTTGTAATATGGTGAACAGCACCATCACAAGGTCGCTCTCTTAAAAAGGTTTCTGCAGCAAATTCATATATATGCTTTGTAGTATTTAATTTTATTCCATTTGAAGACTCATTTTGTGCTAAAACTAAATAACCTCGCATTTCTTTACCTTTATCGTTTAACTTATTTTTTTGAGGCAATATTTCATCTTTATACTTTACTCTCGCTAAAGTGCTAACATGATATTTGCCTTCTGGATGTAGCCCCCATTGTTCTTCTTGTAGCAAAGGTGTTTTAATATCTTCAAAAATATATAGTTCTTTTTTATCTTGTCTATCTTTATCAATTAATTCTTGTGGAATAATTTTATTAATCAGCTCTTTTAAGGTGTAGCGATTATGAGTTGTTCCAATTTCATTTCCAAAATCATTAAAATTTTTAATACTTTGCTTGAAAACTTCTTCCATAATTTTATACCTTTCTGTTTTCTAACTTTATTATTATAAACTAGTTTAAAGCATGTGCGTGTCAAATGTGGACATGTATAAAATTAATCGTTTACTGTTTCCTGCGCTTTGTTTAATAAAGACAGATATTCCTGTTTTAAACTCTCCGGCTTGATGATTTTAACTTTATCTCCCCATTTGAAAATATGCCAACATATTTCAAGCATTCCACCAGCTTTAAATTGAAGTTTTATACTGCCATCTTTTTCTTCTTTAATTTTTTGGGTCGGGTGAAAATGAAAGTTTTTAACATCTTCTGCAACGGATTTATCGAACAACAATGTAATAGGAACAGGTTTTTCCTGATAAATCCCAAAGGAATTATTTGCGTATGACTCAAGAGAGAAAGACTCATCTTTTTCGAAATACTCATCAAGGATTTCCATAGACTTGATATTAGAGAGATTATATAGCCTTAACGCTTTTCTTTCAGGGTTATATGCTACAAGAAAATGTTTTTCTGCATACATAACGCCGTAAGGATGAATATTACATTCCTGAATTTCTTTGTTTTTGTTTTCATATACAATATGCAGAACTTTATATGCTTTTATTGCTTCTCTGATTTTGCTTAACAGCTCTCTTGAAACTTTAAATCTTGGATATTGCCGAATTGCATATCCTTCAGCTTCCATCACTGCCTCAATATCAGTTTCTAATTTGCTTATATCGTTTTTGTTCAAGGCTTTGATTTTAAGAATAACATCCTCAATAATTTCAGCTTTATTTTCCAGTCCATCAACATGAAGTTTTTTCTTTGTGTTTTCAAGTTCCGCAATTTCATCGGAAGTAAAAGAAACAAGATTTAAACTGCTGTTTAGTTTCCATCGCCTGATTTTGTCAGGTGTATCAAAGTACTCAATATCCGGGAAAAGCCTAACAACAGCATCACGCATTCTCTCTGCTGTTCTGCGTGATACTCTGAAATTTTCCTGAATATCATATAATGACAAACCATAAGGGGTTGTTTGTAGCAAAATTGCCAGTTTTAATATATCTTCTACTCTTTCGTAACGCATTTATAAGTCCCTTCTTGTAAACATTGTTTATATTACACTACATTAAGCCCATATGTCAAAAAAGGACATAAACAACTACTTTTGTGTATTATTAAACAATAAATAATAACCTGTTTATGCTAGAATCTTTATAAATAATTATAGTAGAGTGGAAATATTTATGGATAATAAAAAAGAACAAGAGCGTACAGAATTGCATCGCACAATTTGGAGTATCGCTGATGACCTTAGGGGGAGTGTTGACGGGTGGGATTTTAAGCAATATGTTTTAGGGATATTGTTTTACAGATATATATCAGAAAATTTAACCAATTATATCAACAAAGGCGAAATTGAATCCGGCAACAAAGATTTTAATTATGCAAAATTGAGCGATGAACAAGCGAAAGAAGCCAAGGATGAATTGGTAACAACAAAAGGCTTTTTTATATATCCAAGTGAATTATTTGAAAATGTAAAACAAAATGCTTCAAATGATGAAAATTTAAATGAAACTCTTGAAAAAATATTTAAAAATATTGAACATTCTGCTATTGGCTCAGAAAGCGAATCCGATTTAAAAGGATTGTTTGATGATATTGATGTTAACAGTAAAAAACTAGGTGGAACTGTCATTGAACGGAATAAGAACTTAGTAAAATTGATAGATGGTGTTTTTAAAATGAACTTGGGCGATTTTAAAGACAATACCATCGATGCATTTGGCGATGCGTATGAGTTTTTAATGAGTATGTACGCATCAAAAGCAGGTAAAAGCGGAGGCGAATTCTTTACACCCCAAGAAGTTTCAGAATTACTTACAAAAATTGCTCTTGTCGGAAAAACAGAAGTAAACAAAGTTTATGACCCTGCTTGCGGTAGTGGTTCATTACTTTTAAATTTTGCAAAAATTCTTGGAAAAGATAACGTAAGACAAGGTTTTTATGGTCAAGAAGTAAATATTACAACATATAACTTGTGCCGTATCAATATGTTTTTACACGATATTGACTATGACAAATTTGATATTTCTCACGGAGATACCCTTATAGATCCAAAACATTGGGATGATGAACCGTTTGAAGCTATCGTTTCAAATCCTCCTTATTCTATAAACTGGGAAGGTGATGATAATTCTCTGTTGATAAATGATCCAAGGTTCTCACCTGCCGGGGTTCTAGCTCCAAAGTCAAAAGCTGATTTGGCATTTATAATGCATTCACTTTCTTGGCTTGCGACTAACGGAACAGCAGCTATTGTATGCTTCCCGGGGATAATGTATAGATGCGGTGCTGAACAAAAGATAAGAAAATATTTGATTGATAACAATTTTGTTGATTGCGTGATTCAATTGCCCGGTAATTTGTTCTTTGGAACACCAATTGCAACTTGTATAATGGTATTGAAAAAATCAAAGAGTGATAATTCAACTTTATTTATTGATGCAAGCAAAGAGTGCGTAAAGATAACGAATAATAACAAGTTGAAAGAAGCTAATATCAATTCTATTCTTCAAACATACATAGACCGTAAAGATAAAGAGTATGCTTCAAAACTTGTTCCAAATTCAAAAATAGAAGAAAAAGATTATAATTTGTCGGTAAGCACTTATGTAGAACAAGAAGACACTCGGGAAATCGTTGATATAACCAAGCTTAATAAAGAAATTGAGAGAATTGTTACACGTGAACAAGAATTAAGAACCGAAATAGATAAGATTGTCGCTGAAATCGAGGCAGGTTCCTAATGAGTAAATTAGATGAATTAATTGAAAAATTATGTCCTGACGGGGTAGAATATAAAACTTTGGCTGAAATTGGAACTATTACGAGAGGTAATGGTCTTAAAAAATCAGACTTTACCGAATCTGGAGTGCAATGCATTCATTATGGTCAAATATATACCTATTATGGAACATTTACAAACACTACTAAATCATTTGTATCAAAAGAACTAGCAAAGACTTTAAAAAAAGTAAATAAAGACGATATTATAATAGCTGTTACCAGTGAAAACTTAGATGATGTGTGTAAATGCGTTGCATGGTTGGGCGATGAAGAAATTGTTACAGGTGGACATACTGCGATTTTCAAGCATAATCAAAATGCAAAATTTATTGCATATTGGCTACAAACACGAGCATTCTTTGCACAAAAAGCTAAAATTGCACAAGGGACAAAAGTCATTGAAGTAACACCATCTAAATTAGAAAAAATATTAATCCCTGTACCTCCAATGGAGGTACAACGTGAAATTGTCCGAATTTTGGACAATTTCACGGAGCTTACAGCGGAGCTTACAGCGGAGCTTACAGCTAGAAAAAAACAGTATGAGCATTATCGAGATTCACTTCTTGTGTTTGGTGATGATGAAAATGTTAATTGGATGATTTTGGGAGATGTTCTTACAATTAAAAACGGTAAAGACTATAAGAGTTTTCCTAGTGGTGATATCCCTGTCTATGGTACAGGGGGGATTATTAATTATATTGATAGGTTTGCGTACAATAAACCGTCTGTACTTATACCTAGAAAAGGCTCGATTGGTAAACTTTACTATCTCGATACTCCGTTTTGGACAGTTGACACAATTTTTTATACAGATATAAATACAGATATTGTTGTACCTAAGTACATTTATTACTATCTTAAAATGCAACATTTAGAAAATCTTAATACTGCTGGAGGTGTACCGAGTCTTACACAAACTGTATTAAATAAAGTACAAATTCCAGTCCCACCACTTCTTGAGCAAGAGCGTATTGTTGCAATCTTAGACAGGTTTGATGCGTTGTGTAATGATATTTCAATAGGTTTGCCTGCTGAGATTGAAGCTAGAAAAAAACAATATGAATATTATCGTGATAAATTATTATCATTCGAGGAGAAAGTCGCATAAATGGGTTATAACATAGTTGCAAGTACAAACGAAAGCACGGTTGTTGCCGAATATAAACCGACAGAAGCTCGTTCTGATTCTTACCAGAGCGAAGCTCAATTAGAACACGAGTTTATACAGTTATTGTCTTCTCAAAGCTATGATTATTTAACCATTCGCAATGAGGCTGAACTTATTTCAAATCTTAGATTGCAACTTGAACAATTAAACGATTACAAATTTTCTGATAGTGAATGGAAAAGTTTTTTCAACAACAATCTTACAAACAAAAATGAAAGTATTATTGAAAAAACAAGAAAAATCCAAGCAGATCATATTCAAATATTAAAACGGGATAATGGCGAAACAAAAAACATTTATTTATTAGACAAAAAGAATATCCATAACAATAAACTTCAAGTAATTAATCAATATGAAGAAGCTGAAGGCAATCACAACACTCGATATGATGTAACAATATTAGTAAACGGTTTGCCATTGCTTCATGTTGAACTAAAACGCAGAGGCGTTGCAATAAGAGAAGCATTTAATCAAATCAAACGTTATCAAAGAGACAGTTTTTGGGCTTCATCAGGGTTATACGAGTATATTCAAATATTTGTCATCTCAAACGGCACTCATACAAAATATTATTCAAACACTACAAGAGACAGCCACATAAAAGAAGCAAATTCCGGTCAAAAAACAAAAAGCAAAAAAACGAGTAATAGTTTTGAATTCACTTCGTTTTGGGCTGACGGTAACAACAAAGTTATTGCGGATCTTGTTGATTTTACAAAGACATTTTTGTCAAAACATACCTTGTTAAACGTATTAACAAAGTATTGTGTATTCACATCTGACGATTTATTGCTTGTAATGCGACCTTACCAAATAGCAGCTTGCGAAAGAATTTTATCAAGAATTCAAGTTTCAACAAATTATAAAAAAGTCGGTACTATAAAAGCAGGCGGCTATATTTGGCATACAACAGGAAGCGGAAAAACTCTCACATCTTTCAAAACTGCACAATTAGCAACAAATTTAACATACATTGACAAGGTTTTATTTGTCGTTGACCGTAAAGATTTAGATTATCAAACTATGAAAGAGTATGACAAATTTGAAAAAGGTGCGGCAAACAGTAATAAGTCGACAAGAGTTTTGCAAAAACAGCTTGAAAGTGATAATACAAAAATTATTATCACAACTATTCAAAAATTAGGCGTATTTATTTCTAAAAACAAAGATCATGAAATATTCAAAAAGCATATGGTTCTTATTTTTGATGAATGCCACCGCTCTCAATTTGGGGATTTACATTCACAAATAGTTAAAGCGTTTAAAAATTATAATTTGTTTGGGTTTACCGGAACGCCGATTTTTGCCAAAAATTCTGCATCAGGCGGCAACCCTTTATTGAAAACAACTCCTCAAGTATTTGGCGGTGAACCTGATGAAGAGGGCAAAGAAGTTCTATCATTGCATACATACACAATCGTTAATGCGATTAACGACAATAACGTTTTGCCTTTCCGTATTGATTACATAAATACAATGAAAGAAAAAGACGGAACTAAAGATAAGCAAGTTAAAGCTATAGACAGAGAAAAAGCACTAGCTTCTCCGGAACGTATAAGCAATATTGTGGATTACGTTTTAGATCACTTTAACCAAAAAACAAAGAGAAATGATAAATCCTATATTTTTAACAAGCTCACAAATATCAGTGATGTTATAACCGCAAACGAGCGTACAAACGTAGAGGAAATCAAACAAAAAGTCAGATTATCAGGTTTTAATTCAATTTTTGCGGTTAGTTCGATTCCTGTTGCAAAACAGTACTATGAAGAATTCAAAAAACAATTAGCTGAAAAACGTAAAGACCTTACAATAGCAACAATCTTCAGTTTTAGTGCAAATGAAGAAGACCCTGATGATATTTTATTAGATGAAGAAAGTTTTGATACTGAAAATTTAGATAAACCGTCAAGGGAGTTTTTAGAATATTCAATTCAAGACTATAACGCAAAATTCAGCACAAACTATGATACTTCAGCAGACAAGTTTCAAAACTACTACAAAGACGTTTCATTAAGAATGAAAAACCGTGAAATAGATTTACTGATTGTTGTTAATATGTTCTTAACCGGCTTTGATGCCACAACATTAAACACTCTTTGGGTTGATAAAAACTTAAAATACCACGGACTTATTCAAGCATTTTCAAGAACAAACAGAATTTTAAATTCGGTCAAAACTTTTGGCAATATTGTTTGTTTTAGAGATTTGCAAGAGGCAACAGATAAAGCCATAGCTTTATTTGGTGATGAAAAGGCAGGAAGCATTGTTCTTTTAAAAACATATAATGAGTATTACAACGGTTACACAGATGACAATGGCAAGCATTTTGCCGGTTATGATGAATTAATAAATAAGCTAAAAAGCATATTTCCTCTTGGACAAGCTATTATTGGTGAAAAGAATCAAAAAGATTTTATTTCATTATTTGGTACAATCCTAAGATTAAGAAATATTCTGACTGCGTTTGATGATTTTACAAACGACAATAAAATTTCAGAAAGAGATTTACAAGACTATCAAAGTATTTATATCGACTTGTATCAAGAATATTCTAATAAAGAACAAGTGGATAAAGAAAATATAAACGATGATATTATTTTTGAAATTGAACTCATAAAACAAGTAGAGATTAACATTGATTATATTCTCATGCTTGTTGCAAAATATCATAAATCTAACTGTGAAGATAAAAATATTCTTACCAGTATACAAAAAGCAATCGATTCAAGTATTGAACTTCGTAGCAAAAAGCAACTTATTGAAAGCTTTATTGATACAGTAAATGTTTCAACTCAAGTTGAAGAAGATTGGAAGAATTTTGTTAATACCCAAAAAGAAACAGATTTATCAACTATAATTCAAGAAGAACAACTCAAGGAAGAAGAAACAAAAACCTTTGTTGATAACTCATTTAGAGATGGAACACTTAAAACAACCGGCACTGATTTAGATAAAATTTTACCGCCGATTTCACGTTTCGGTGGAGGACAAAGACAACAAAAGAAAGAATCTGTTATTGATAAACTTTTGAGATTCTTTGAAAAATATATCGGGCTGGTATAAATTTAATAATTTATCGCTTATGATTTTTTTTATTATTGCTAGAAAGAACTCTCCAAAAGAGGTTGGTGGTCAAATTGACCACCAACCTCAAACTCAAGAGAAAAAGGTCTTAACAGTTTTTCTCAACTATATGCAAACAAATTATTCCTGAACATAATTTTGAACTTCTTCTAAAATTTCAACTTTTTCCTTCTCTCCCAACATCAAAAATGGTCGGGCAGGAATTTTAACTTTTTTATTTTTACCGGCATTGCCGCCGAATTGCTGAATAGCAGCATAAGCCTTGTTTGTCCCGACAATAGCAGAATTATCGTCATATTTGCTGGTAATAGAAACCGCAAGCTCGCCACGCATAGTAAGAATAGTACAAGGATAATAGCCTTTTTTCTTTCTCTGCTTGATTGTAACTTCGGAAAGTTCTTGCCATTTTTCAGGTCTGCCTTCTTTTTCAAAATTTTCCTCGACAGAATCCATCATAATTCCGGCAATATTTTTCATGAGCGGACGAAGATTTTCAGTTTTAGCAATTAATTTCTTGAGGAGTTGCTGTATTTCTTTATCCTCAATCTTTATTTCTATCGGTTCCGGCATAAAATTTTTCCTTTATCGGATAATTTGCAATCAAAAGTTCTTTAAACATTTTGTTTTTGCGGTCATCTCCCTGCTTATTGTTGATGCCGTTAAGTCTTTCAGTTGCAATCATTTCATAACCTTTGTAAAGCTCACGAATGATGGGAGCATCATCATAGGACAATAAAAATCTGCCTTGAATTTGTCCGAGAGTCGCTCTTAGCCTTTCATGGTCAAATCCTTTAGTAGTTGTTACCGCATAACCGGCTCCGCAACTGTAGGGAGGGTCGCAGTAGAAAAACGCATCTACATGGTCGTATTGCTTAATAAATGCTTCAAAGTCCTTGTTTTCAATTAAGACTTTATCAAGCCGTTTGTGAATAGAATCTATTCTGGTCAGTGTGTTTTCCTGACTTTTGCACGCTCCGCCACAGGATTTTCTTGTACATCCGAAAGATTCGCCCCTGCCTCCAAAAGAGCGGGTTATCAAGTAAAAAAACTGAACAGCTTTCTGGATATCTGTTATCGGTATCATTTTTAGGAACTGTATAAACATTTCCCTGCTTCCAAGCAGATATTTTAGTTCTTCCTTTAAAGCGTATGGATGATATTTTACTATTCTAAAAAGATTAACAAGTCTGCCATCAAGGTCATTGTAAACTTCAACATCAGCCCATTTGTCTTTATAGAAAAGCACCCAGCCACCACCACCGAAAACTTCGAGGTATGAAACGATATCAGTCGGAATTAAAGGTGCAATAGCTTTTCTCAGTAGCCGCTTACCTCCAACCCAGTTAATTAAATATCTTCTGTCAATTGTTGCCATTGTTTTGCCTCCAATCTCTTAATTTTCCGGGGTTGTAGCTCCAACCTGCATCCGGTGAAACTTTATGACCTGTTAATGAATCCGTATAAACTGCAACAGGTTTTTCTTCGCCTGTTTTTTTAGAAATAACTCTCATTTCTTCGGATAATTGCCCTTTTGAAGAATCAACATCAAGATTTCTGTTTTTTATGTTGTCATCTGACAATGCCCTGACTCTGCACCTGCATCCCCAGCCGTTGGGAGGATAGAACGAATTCCAGAACTCATCGTCATACCTAAAAACTCTGCCGTTCAAAATTGCGTGAGACGGTCGTGTCCTTCTGTCCATAACAGCCACATATTGAAAATACGGACGATTTTCTGTGTTATCAATTTGTTCTTTGTACCTGCCAGCCATATAGGAAGTCTGAATATTTGTCCTGTAAATAGTTTTCAACCGCCACGGTGTTCCAAGTTTAATTGTGACAATTTCTTCTCCGTCTGTAATTAGTGATTTGTCTTTTATCAGCTTGCGTTTTACAAGTTCATCTCTTACTTCATCTGGAGTTCCTGAAATAATTCCCCACCAGCCTTTGTCTTTCAGCTTCGGTTCAAGTTCTTTTTGAAACTGTTTCAGGGTAAGTCCTTCATCCAGAGATTTCTGAACAATTTCCCTGATGTCATCAAGGATGTCTTTTCTCATGACTTTAGCAACGGTGAATGACCTTGTATGAGCATCCTGCCAAACTTCATGCCAATCCCAAGAGAACTTATACCCCTTGGATTTAAGATATTTTATAGCCTGCTCCGGCTGAAGAGTTATCAAATATTTTAAGTCAGGCTGCATTTATTCTATCCTCAGACATTTTTGCGTATTCGGGGTTTAATTCTATGCCAAGCCAGTTGCGGTTTAACTTTTTAGCAACCAATCCTGTTGTTCCACTGCCCATAAAAGGATCAAGAACTATGCCGTTTTCAGGACAGCCTGCTTTTATAGGCGTTTCGATAAGTTTCGGAGGATATACAGCAAAGTGTGCTCCGCTAAAATTTGTTGTAGAAATATTCCAAACTGCACGTTTATTTTTTCCGGTAAGTTTTCCAGTTAAAACTTTCTGCTGAATTTTTTCAAAGTTTTCTTTACTTAACCCCTGATAAAAACTGCCTTTATTTTCATTGCATCCGGTTTTGCAGCGTTTTATTGTTGATTCTTTAAAGGGTTCTATTTGTTGTTCAAAATAATATTTGCGTTTTTTAGAAAAAAAGAAGAAGTATTCAAAATCGACTGTGAACCTGTCTTTTGCACTTGTCGGTGTGCAATTTGGTTTTTGCCAAATGATTACGTTTCTTAAAATCCAGCCTCTGTTTACCATCTCAACTGCAAACCTGAACGGAATTAAAAGCAGACTTTTATCATATTTGCCTCTTGCATGTGCAATTTTTGGCATATAGCTCAAATCATCTGGCAGGAAAGAGTTCTTGCCTTTAGAATATCCTGAGTAAGACAAACCCATACAGCTTCCGCCGTAAGTGTCGCCAATATTAACCCAGCAAGTTCCTGAATCTTTTAGAACTCTTTTGGCTTCATCAAAAATATCGCAAAGATGTTCAATGTACCGGTTAAAATCAGGTTCTGACCCCAGTTCTCCTTGCCAGCCGTCATTCCAAGTAACAGGATTTGTGCCGTAATCTCGCAATGCCCAATATGGCGGTGAGGTTACAACACAGTCTACTGTTTGATCCGGAATTTGTTTGAGTGAATTTAAGCTGTCTCCAACTATCATTTTGTTAATCAAGTCCATATAATCTGCCCCAAACTTCTGATATAAATATCGCTTTTTGTAACACTTTTTCTATTTGATTTGTTTCCAGCCCTTGCTCTGCAAGTTTTTCCTGAATTTCTTCATAAGAACTTGCATTATTTACAAGTTCCATGACAGAGCCGAAAATTGTTTTTGCTTGCCCTTGCAATTCATCAGCCGTAAAAGATTCTATAAAATTATCAATGGCTTTCTGATCAGGGAATGATAAAGCCTCTTCTTTAAAAGTTTTAAAATTGTGTTCCATTGCAGCAGGTGACTGAATCTCCTTTGCAGGCTTAGCAATAGGAGTTTCTTCAATCTCCAAATCATCTTCTTCAAAGCCGTAAGCTCTCATTGCATATTTTTTTGTAAACTTAAATCCTGATTCGGAGAGAATTTTGTCACGCTGGGCAAGCGTTAAATCGACATCTTCCTCTTCGTACATGGAAAATTCAGGAATATTATTCTCTGCGAAATTCAACTCATAAATCCACTTAATAAGCTGGTTCAGAGTTCTTTCAACTATGCGTTTGTCTGCATCAATAATGTCTTTTCTGACATTCATATGAGTATTTGATGCGGCATAACTGCCCTTGCTTCCAATTTCTGTTGTTAAAGTCTGCCCTAAAATTGCTTTGGAAACTTCAGCATTCATTTTGTCGATGAGCCGCTCATAAACATCAGAGCCTGAATTTTTGGACGATTCCATAATTTCTATGGCAGAATCATTTGGTATAACAGCAATTGCATCCTGAACCATTCTTTCGAGGATGTCTGCAAGATTTGCAGTGTCTCCTGTGCCACGAGGATGTTTGCCGACTAAAAACGGCATCCCGTATTTTTCAGTAAATGCTATCCAGTAATTTAATCCGCCGTTTTTCAGAGTTATACTCCAGAAAATACGAGCCATTGTTCTTTCGCCATAAGGATTCTGATAGCTTGGGTTGTACTGCGGACACAGGAATTTTCTTTCCGGCAATAATTCTCCGTTAAAATTGTCTTTTGTTTTTAGTTTCAGGTTATTGTCTATATCGAAGACAAACCATTCCGGAGGCTTTGCCTTGATTTCTGTCGGTAAAATCAAGTTGCCCTGCTGCTGCCACATAACTTCAAGAGGCTGGAAGCCAAACAAAACAGCATCAAGAATTTCTGTGATTATGGTGTTTAAATCAAGACTGCTGAAAACAGATTCAATAATTTTTGCCTGTCTTGATTTTGCTTTACCCCTGTCGATTTCCCATTCGAGAGAAAGAACACCGGCTTTTCTCGACTGCACGCAAGCCCAAACGTGCGGATCTGCAAGGAGTTCTCTGTAGACACGAATATCTTTACCCTGACTTCTCAGCATAGGGTCGGGGTCGGGAAGATTTTGCAGTATGGAATAAAAATCAATCGAGCGTTTTCTTGATGCAATTTCATTGCTGAGGCTGGTTTTAACCTCATTGAAAAGCACATATTCTCGCTCATTAATCCATAATTTTTTCATTGCAAAATTTCCCTTTAAGTGTCTTAAAGTGTTATGGGATTATATCTTTGGTTTTTTAGCGGTTGCGGAAATAATCGAGGTTTGATTTTTTAAACAAGCCCTTTGTCATATCTATGCTTTTTCGCCGCATTCTAGTTTCTACCTGCATAGGCTCATAGTTTGTTTTTGAAGCATAAAGTGCTAAAGCTAATGCCCAGAACCTGTCTGCATGACCGTCTGTTTCTGTTCTTTCAACATCAAACTTGACGGTATTTCCCTGCAAGACCGGTAATCTTCTGAGGGAATGCAAGTCGTCCCTGACTTCCCGCTCCGAATGAATGTAAACAGTTTTGTTTTCAAAATGTACTCTGAGTCCATAGGCAAGATTCTCTTTCACTTTTGGATTAAAAGTTATCGGTTCAATAAGATAACCGAACTTGTCTTGGGCAAATTCGGCTAATGGTTTGCCCATACCTGTTGCATCCATACTGCACCTTCTGAGGTTCGGATGGCTGAGAATGTCGTATAAAACTTTTTGCTGTATGTGATATGGAGTGTTTTTAAGAATTTCAAGCCGTCTTGTATAGCAAATGTTGTCCCGCTTTTCCAGCACCCATATTGCTGTTAAATCTTTTACCCTGCCTATATCCATTCCCACATAAATATCGCCTGTCATTTCTTCCGGCATTTTTAAAATATTTTCAAGTTCGCAGGAAACAATCATATCGTACGGAATAAAAGATGTAGATTCATCAACAGGGATACAGCAAAATTCCTGCTTCCAAGTATAATCGTCAAAACAGTCTGTTTCCTGCTCTTTTAACCATTCTTGCCGTTCTTCTTCTGTGGTTTCCCTCTTGAATATTTTATCAACAAATCCTTCGTCAACTGCAAGCTGTATGGGTGTTGAATGCAGGCTCCATTTTCTTTTTTTCTGCTTGATACTTTCAACAAATTGGTAAAATTTGCTGGATTGCCCGTTATGCGTTGATAAAATTCTGAGAGGAAATCCCCATGTAATACAAGGTTTCGCTGCCATCCATAATTCTTTTGGGTTGTTATGGTGTGCAAATTCATCAAGAACAACTTTTCCTTCTTTTGAGCGGAATGCTTTTGGGTTGGAACTCAACGCTTTAATTTTTCTGCCGTTTGCAAACTCGATAATATATGCTTTTAAATCTGCATCAGAGTGAATTATTGTTTTGCCGTAAGGTTTTGC
>JBAWVS010000021.1 GCA_037147175.1 bacterium | reverse complement strand
TGAAAGGATGATAACTTATATTTTTTTCTGTCCGATTTCTACGGCATATTATATTAACTTGATTCTCAAGCCGATTATTAGATTCCAAAAAGTCTCTCAGCATTAGAAGAAGTTATATTCGCAACTTCTTCAACACTTAAACCCTTTATTTCCGCTATAGTTTCGGCAACCAGAATGATTTTAGAAGGGTCATTTTCTTTCCCCCTGAACGGATGCGGCGCTAAAAACGGTGAATCTGTTTCCAGAACAAGTTTTTCAATGGGAATTATTTGAGCAACTTCTTTAGGACTTATTGCATTTTTAAAAGTTACAGGTCCTCCAAGCGCAATAAAATATCCGAGTTCTATACACTTCATTGCAAAATCGGCATCTCCCGAAAAACAGTGCATAACTCCTTTTACCTCGGGAAACTCTTTTAAAATAGCCAGAACATCGTCATGGGATTCTCTGTCATGTACAATTACAGGAATATTTAATTCTTCTGCAAGTTCAAGATGCCTTCTAAACACATGCTGCTGGGTTTCTTTAAATGTCGCATCGTGATAATAATCAAGCCCGGTTTCCCCAATTGCCACAACTTTGTCATGTTGGGCATATTCTTTAAAGAGTTCATAATATTCTTCCTGCCAGCTTTTCGCTTCAGAAGGATGAATCGCTGCTGCACCATACAAATTATCATATTTTTCTATTAAGTTTATTATTTTATGCATATCTTCAAGCGTTACACCGGGGATAATTATTTTTTCAACGCCGACAGCTTTTGAATTTTCGAGAATCTCCTCAATATTATCCTGAAAATCCTTAAAATCGAGATGAGCATGTGTGTCTATAAGTTTGTAATTCATAAAAATAGTAACCTTACATAAAAGCTGAAATTATTCCTGTAATTTTCTTGTTATTATCATTTTTGCTTTTTTATCATAACATTTGTCCTCATACCAGCGGCAATAAAATTCCCCGTTTGCCTTAAAAGCATACTGGTCATCTTCAGAAATATAATAAGTTACGCCGACAAGGTTTCCTTTGTCGTTATACTGGTATGATTTATAGGGATACTCATCATAAGGCTTTTCCAGTACGTCAAAATACCTTAAATTGCCCATCGCATCATAATAATAAATATTTTTTTTCTTATTTTCATATTTTATTGCGTAGATATATAAAATTTTCTTAAAAATATAAAATCCTGCAAGTTTTCTGTCCTGCATAGAAAGCAGATTGTTTTTGAGGAAATATTCGTTTGAAATTCTGTCTTTATCTTTTTTATTTTCGGCGAATGTTTGTTTATCAATAGTTTTCTGAACATTTTCAAAGAGAAGTTTGTAATAATAATTAATAGTTTTGTTTCTTTCTTCCTGATTTTTAAACGTCCAATCAAAAGACACTTCTCCGTTAAGAACCTCACAGACAGCAGGAAGATACAAGGCATTAAGTAAAAAAGTTATAAACAAAGCAATAAAAATATTTTTTATAAGTTTTTTATATTTCATTATTTACCTTTAAATTTTATTTTATTTATTTCTTTTTTTATCTTCGCCGGCAATCTCTGAGTCAAGGCGGAGAAATACGGGTTTAACCGTTTCGACAGAAGCTATTTTTCCTGCTTGCAGTCCGCCCCATTCTAGCTTAGAGTGATTCTTTTCTTTTGTAGGTGTATAAAATCTTTTAGTAGATGCACCACCTATTTCATGTTCATGCTCTTCTTCTACCCAATCTTCTAGTTCAGATATTTCTGCATATTTAACATCTTCAATGTTATCTGGCTGTCCAAGTTGAATCCACATATCTTGAGCAATATTGGGCGTAAAAGGATAAATCATAATGCTTATATGTCTTAAAGTTTCAAGAACATTGTATAAAACTTGTCCGCATTCGATCATTTTTCCTTCTTTTGCTAAACTCCAAGGTTTTTTGTTTTGTAAATATTCGTTTGCTGTATCAGCTAATTTAATAATTGTTTCAGCAGCATTAGAAATTTCATATATATAAAAATTTTGTACTATAATCTTTTGTCTATTTTCGGTAAGCTCTGCAAGCAAATTACTCTCTGATTCAGTTATATGTTCGGGTTTTATCTCACCGTCAAAATATTTAATCAGCATGCTCAAAGTTCTGTTGAGAAGATTTCCAAGATTATTAGCCAGATCAGCATTTACTTTGTTTTTGAAGTCCTCATCGCTGTAATTGCCGTCTCTTCCAAAAGGTGTCGTGGTCATCAGAAAATATCTTAGAGCATCCGGCTTATCCATATTATATGCATCAAGAACTGCTTTTGGAGCTATGACATTACCGAGAGTTTTGCTCATCTTGGTTTGGTCGACAGTAATCCAGCCATGCGCAAAAATTGTTTCAGGCAGAGTAATTTTTTCTTCAACTTCTTTTAATGCCATAAGAATTGCTATCCAATAGATTGAATGGAATTTCAGAATATCTTTTCCAATCATATGAACATTTGCAGACCAGAACTTATTAAACAATGCCTCATCTTTAAGATATCCGATGCCTGTAAGATAGTTTGAAAGAGCATCAATCCACACATAAATAATCTGAGTATCGTCATCAGGAACAGGAATTCCCCATGAAACAGCCTCTTTCGAGCGGGAAACACTAAAATCTTCCATATCTTTAAGCTGGTTTAACAACTCATTTACTCTAAATTCAGGAAGAATAAACCTCGGATTTGTTTTTATATGTTCGATAATTTTTTCTTTGTATTTTGAAAGTTTGAAAAAATAGTTTTCTTCTTTCACTTCCTGAAGTTTTGTTTTATGGTCAGGACACAAACCGTCTTCTGTCAGGTCTCTTTCGTTTAAAAAACTTTCACAGCCTGCGCAGTAAATCCCTGTGTAAGCAGCTTTATAAATATCGCCTTTTTCCACAAGGGTTTTAAAGATATGTTGAACTACTTTTTTATGGTCAGCTTCTGTTGTTCTTATATACCTGTCGTATTTTATATCCAGCAATTCCCACGCTTCTTTGAATTTTTGCGCAATTTCATCACAAAATTCCAGAGGAGTAAGACCTTTTTCTTTTGAAGTTCTTTCTATCTTAATTCCATGTTCATCCGATCCGGTAAGAAAAAAGACAGGTATTCCTCTTTGCCTGAAGTGTCTGGCTAAAACATCCGTAGCGATTTTCTCATAGGCATGTCCTATGTGCGGAGGCGCATTTACGTAGTCAATAGCTGTCGTTATATAAAATTTTTCCACATTTTTACCCCTAGATTATCATGTTTTAAGCAGCTAATTCCTGTTTCATTTTATCAATTTTTGTAAACAAAACAGGTTTAATATTATAATTTTCAAGAGCATCAATAATTGAACTTGAAACTTTTCTATCTAAATCGTTAATAATTGCATAAGCTTTTGAATTTTCAGGTCTATTATCTTTTGTGTCTAGCCAATCAAATGCTAAATTATCAGCACTACCTCTACTTGGATTATTTATTGTTTTAATAATTCTTTCCGGAGCTTCTTTAGATTTTGAAATAAGAAAATCAAACGTTCTAGGATAACCTGAGTGTCCTAAAAATGTAATTCTCTCAGAATACCTAATATCCGAAATATCCAACCAATTTCTTACATCTTCATAAAAAAGGCTTTTAATATTTGCCGTGGCCAGATAAAACATATCATTTACGGCTAAAATAGCCTGAACAAGATTATGTTTTTTAAGAGGGAAATTATCAACAGTAGATTTAACTATTAATGCATCTTTTTCCAGCTTAACACCAAAGCCGTTTAAAGTAGCCTGTAAAAGCAGTTTTCTCCTAGGACTATCCAAAGAGCACCCTGTCTGAACCAAATCGGTTATTGTATAACTATCATCTGTTAAAATAAAATTATTATCTTTTCTTTTTAAATAAATTTGAATGTAATCATTATGTCTATCAAGATAAGGAGTGGTAATTTCACAATATTCCCCTAATTCTTTTAAAACAGTTTTATCTTTTAACCACTTATAATAATCATCCAATAAATTTTTAACATCTTTAATCATGAAAATAAACCTTTTTTAAAATTTGGCGATTCTGAAATATTACAAAATTTCATAAAATCAAATAAAGTTTGCCAATTATCATTTATATCAACAAAAATATCATTAGGTACAGGATATGCCCATTTATGATTATAACCTTCCTTATATAAATGTAAATGAGGAACACCAATATCGTTTCCATCAGGATTTCGATGAGGACTGCTAAAATCAAGACGCGCCAAAATAATAACTTGTCTGGTTCGCGTTTGATACTTTCTTCTTGATAAATCAATACGACCTTGATAAATATCTAAAGAAAAATTTTCTTTTTTATCTTTAGATACTAACGGAACTATAATATTACCTCCGCTAATTGGCAGTTCCCATTCTTTATCATCTTCAGAGATTTTTTCCATTTTAAACAAAAAATCCGCTTCAGCTTGACTTATATTAAGTTCACTCATCTTAAATAACCTAAAAGTTAATTGTTTACATATACATCAAAGTATGTTTTTCAGATACTATATTTATAGATTAATTTAGCATAAAAAACAGTGATAAATGATAAAAATTTAAAATATTTTTTTATTACTTATCTTATTGAGAAAGAGAAGGACTAATGCAGGAAATAATTTCACGCAAAGATAACAGAGGGCTTGAAGAATTAAGACCCGTTAAATTCACAAGAAATTTCACAAAACATGCAGACGGCTCTGTACTTGTGGAATTTGGAGATACAAAAGTCATAGTAACGGCAACTGTTGAAAACAAAGTGCCAAGATTTCTTCATGACAGCGGAAAAGGCTGGCTGACGGCAGAATATTCTTTGCTTCCCGGTTCTACCCACTCAAGAGTAAACCGTGACAGGGGAACTTTAATCTCAGGAAGAACTCAAGAAATCCAAAGGCTTATAGGCAGAAGCTTGAGAGCTTGTGTGGATTTGACCAAAATCGGAGAAAGAACTATAACGATTGATGCCGATGTAATCCAGGCAGACGGCGGAACTCGAACAGCAAGTATTTCAGGCGGTTTCATAGCTCTTTATGATGCTTTGTCAAAATTAAAAAATTCGGGAGCAATTAAAGAGATTCCCATTATCGAACCTGTTGCTGCGGTTAGTGTAGGCATCATCAAAGGAGAGATAATGCTTGATGTTGATTATTCAGAGGATTCAAGCGCTGATGCCGATGCTAATATTGTAATGACAGAATCGGGAAAGATTCTTGAATTTCAGACAACCAGTGAAGAAGCACCTTTTTCCAGAGAAGATATGATGAAAATTCTTGATCTGGGAGAAAAAGGCATAAAAGAAATAGTTAAAATTCAAAAACAGTCTTTAGGTATAGGAGAAAACTAATGAACTTTAAAACCCCTAAAGGCACAAAAGATATACTTCCGGGCGATTCCTACATCTGGCAGTACGTTGAAGAAAAAGCCAAAAATATTTTTAATAACGCAAATTATCAGGAAATAAGAACTCCCATCTTTGAAACCACAGAACTTTTTACCCGTGGTGTCGGGGATTCGACCGATATTGTCAATAAAGAAATGTATACTTTCATCCAAAAAGAAAGAAGCCTGACTTTAAGACCTGAAAATACGGCAGGAGTGGTTAGAGCCTTCATAGAAAACGGAATGCACAGATATCCGACTCCTGTAAAACTCTGGTACAAAGGTCCGATGTTTCGTTATGAAAGACCGCAGGCAGGCAGACAAAGACAGTTTCACCAATTAGGCGTTGAACTTTTCGGTATAGAAAATGCCAGTGCCGATGCGGAAGTTATAAATATTGCAATGACTCTTCTTGATGAACTCGGTTTAAAGAATTTATCGCTTGAAATAAACAATATCGGCTGTCCTAAATGCAGAAATGCCTATAAAGAAAAGATAAAAGAAGCAGTAAAACCTAAACTGGCAGAATTTTGTACTGATTGTCATTTAAGATTTGAAAAAAATCCTCTCAGAATGCTTGATTGCAAAAATGAAAAATGCGGTGAGCTTTTTTTAAGTCCCGAAATCGATTCTGTAATAAATAAAGACTTTATTTGCGAAGATTGCGTTAAGCATTTTTCTGACCTGCAAGGGTACTTAAACGCTTTAAATATAAATTATGTAATTAACAAAAGACTCGTAAGGGGTCTGGATTACTACAACAGAACTGTTTTTGAAATCACAAGCACCAATCTTGGAGCGCAAAATGCTGTTTGCGGCGGCGGAAGATATGATCCCCTTGTAGAAATGCTTGGAGGTTCTCCCACTCCTGCTGTTGGTTGGGCTTTCGGCATGGAAAGAGTTATTTCTCTATTGCCTCCTCTTGAGTCCAAACAGTTGAAAGCTTTTATAGTTACTAATAATATTAAACAAGCTTTTGAACTGACGGGAAAACTAAGAAAAGAGGGGATTCCCTGTGATTTTGACCTTGCAAACAGAAAATTCCAAAAACAGATTGAAAAAGCTTCCAAAACAGCACAATTTGCGGTGATTTTAGGCGAAGACGAAATTTCTTCAGGGTTCTATACGCTTAAAAACATGACAACAGGCGAACAGCAAAAAATTAACTCTATAGAAGTCCTTATTGAAACGGTATCTAACGCATAAATTACATGCCGGCAGCCGCTAATTTGGCCTCTACCCTTGAATTTGTCCAAATAATTCTTTCTAAATAGCCCCCATTTCCAATTAATATTCTTATTGTAATATTGGACAAAGCAAAATCTTTGTCCCTTTTGCTTTTTAATCTTAAATACTTTTTTGGAAACGCTCTTTGAACAAGCCTCAGAATGACAGGTTAGTTAATTATGTTAAAACTCGAGTTAGCCTAATTCATAATTCGGCTGATAAAGACAATTTAGAGAATAAATGTTAATATAAAACAATCTCAAAAAAGTATGTAAATAAGGATTGCAAAAGTTGAAAGAAAAGAAGAGTTCATTCCCCTTAATAATATCGATAATATATGGGCTAGGAATTGTTTGCTCACTTCCTTTTGTAGTTATGTCTCCTATGCTTTTTGATGCCCCCGGTTCAACGAACAATGTTATTACTTGGGTTTTCGTTTGTTCAATATTATTGACGCCTGTATGTTTCCTTTTTGCAATAATCATTGGAAATATTAAAAAATCAAAATTTTTTCTTATTGGACTAATAGGACCTTTATTAATTATTATTTTAATTATTGTTTCAATAATTTTAAGTATTTTTCAATTTTTATTTAAATAAAACTAAGTATGTAAATAAGGAGTATAAGAAATGCAAACTTTATGGAAAAAATACGCGAATGTTCTCGTTGATTACTGTACAAACGTTAAAGAAAACGATCTGGTAATAATTAGTGCGGAAGCACAGGCAAAACCGCTTATTTTGGCGGTTTATGAAGAAGTTCTGAAAAGAGGGGCATTCCCGATAATAAGAACAAGACTGGACGGACAGTCAGAAACTTTCTTTAAATTCGCAAATGATAAGCAATTAGAGTTTGTAGATCCTTTTACAACAATGGAATACGATAAAGTTGACAGGTATATTTCTATTGGCGCTCCTTATAATGTCAAAAACGCGGCAAGAGTACCCTCCGAGAAACTCGCTAAAGTTTCCGCAGCAAGAAGACCTTTGAGTGAAAAAATGCTTGGTCGAGCGGCAGAAGGAACTTTAAGCTGGGTTATATGCGATTTCCCGACAAATGCGCTCGCTCAGGAAGCTAAAATGTCAATTTACGACTATGAAGAATTTCTTATAAAAGCTTGCTATCTCCATCTTGACGACCCTGTCGCCAAATGGAAAGAAATCGGTCAAAGCCAAGACAGGCTAGTTAATGGCTTAAACGGCACTAAAACTCTGAGAATTGTCGGAGAAAAAACAGATTTAACGCTTTCTGTTGACGGAAGAAAATGGATTAACTGCTGCGGAAGCAATAATTTCCCTGATGGCGAAGTGTTTACTTCTCCTGTGGAAGACAGCGCTGAAGGCGAAATTTTCTTTGACTTCCCCGCTCTTTACAGAGGTAACGAATCTCATAATATTCATGTGAAATTCGAAAAAGGCAAAGTTGTCCACGCTACTGCTGAAAAAGGCGAAGATTTTTTTCTCAATATGATTAATCAGGATGCAGGCGCAAAATTTTTAGGAGAAGTGGCCTTTGGAACAAACGATATGATTCAGGATGTAACAGGAAACATTCTTTTTGACGAAAAAATCGGCGGTTCTATCCACTTGGCATTAGGAGCTTCTTATCCTGAAACAGGCGGCAAAAACACTTCCGGACTTCACTGGGATATTATTAAAAACATGAAAAACGGCTCAGAAGTTTATGCTGACGATAAATTAATATACAAAGACGGTCTATTTTTGATTTAAAAGTAATTAATTCTTATTTTACGTAATAAAGTCATATCCAACAGTGCTATAGCAAAATATGTATTTTTCCATAAAAATATATTTATGTGCAAAATAAGTGCAATAACTACTTAACAGCTAAAATCTTCCCTCAATATTACGGGTTTAATTTTTTGTTACCGGCTTATTGCAAAAACATTGCATACAAATTCGATTTGAAATTTTTTCAAACCGGGGCGTATTCATGACAAAAGAAAATATTAATCAGATTAAAAGAGAAAAACTTCTTTGGCAACTAATCGCCAATGTTAGAAATAATATTGATATAAATGAAATAAAAAAATCTTCTGTATACGGCTTATCAGAAGTTATGAATCTGGACAGATGCTTTATTCTTGAATACGATGAAAACCAAAAACCGCTGCTTATAGACGAATTTTCCGAATATTTATCCGCAAAAGAAAAAAAAAGTATGATAGGCGTAGATCTTGAAAAAGACTATGACTTTGAATACTGGACAAAAATATTAATTGACCTGTATTTAAATAAAAATGAAACCATCTTATTTGTCGGCAATAGCCATAAATACTTGAAAGAAAATAATCTTTACGGTACTAAACTTGAAAAATTTTGCATAGATTTCCACTGGAAATCAGGAGTTGGATATGCATTTTTTGAAGAAAATAAAATTAAAATGCTGTTTGTTGTCGATTTTAAAAAGACAAAACTTTATTCAAGCAAAGAAATTGAGTTTATTCGAACTTTTGTTGAACAAATTTATATTGCTCTTAAACAAAGCAAGGCAATTAAACAAATCGAGGAAACAGCACAAAAAGAGGCTTTATTAAGAACAATAATTCGAACAATCAGAGGGAATATTGATATTAATCAGGTCAAAAACAGTATCGCCAATGAAATTGGCAAACTTTTTAATGCTGACAGGTGTCATATAAGATTAATTGATCAGAAAAAAAATGAATTTTTACCGATTGATGAACACAGCGAATATCTATCCTCTACTCAGGATAAAAGCATAATAGGCTTAATAACAGAAAAAACAGCATTTTTAAAATATTTTAAAAATGCATTTGAATCAAACAAAGATTTTGTTATTCCTGATAAAGAAGCTTTTCTCACTTTGGACAAAGATGCCCTTAAACCTGTAACAGAAGTTTTTGAAATGTTTAACATTAAATCGTTTTACGGTTTCCCGATTTTTCACTCAGACAAGCTAATGGCAGCTATTATCATTATGTACGGAAAAAAAGCCGTTAAACTCAATGAAACTGATATAACTTTTATAAAAAATGTTGCTTCTGCTGTCGGAATAGCAATTTATCAATCAATACTTTATGAAAAAGAAAAACAGGCAGTCGAAAGAGAAAATCTTTTAAGAAAAACTCTTGAAATTATTAGAAGCTCTCTTGATATAGAACAAATTAAAAAAAATATTGTAACTCAAACAGGAAAGATGTTTGATGCGGACAGATGCTTTATGAGATTTTTTGATGCTGAAAAAGACGAATTTTTGACAACCGATACAGAATATTTATCATCACCGGAAGTAAAAAGTATAATAGGCTATACTTTTGACAAACGCTTTGATAATTGGATAAAACCTGCGCATAAAGAAGGAAAGATTGTAACTGTTAAAGACATAAGCGAGTTAATGGCAGAACAGGGCGTTTCAGAGCAGCTACACCTAATCGATGTTAAATCCGGTTACGGGGTTCCAATTATTATTGAGGGAAGGTTTGCTGCTACTTTTGTATTGCATTACATAAAGAAACAAGTCGTTCTTTCTGAAGAGGATCTTATTTTTTTAAAAAGTATCGCTGATCAAGCAGCAATAGCAATTAATCAGGCAGAACTATACGAAAAAGAAAAAGAAACAGCAGAAAGAGAAAAACTTTTAAGAAAAATAATAGAAACCATTAGAACAACTATTGATGTTAATGAAATACAAAAAATCTTTGTTACGGAAATAGGAAAACTTTTTAATGCTGACAGATGCTTTATTTTTGAATTAGATGAAAATAAAAAAATTCATAACACCACAGAATACCTTTCATCTTCTGATGTAAAAAGCATCATAAGCTTTGATAAACAAAAAGAAAAATATTGGCTTTCTGAGGCGCTTAAAGAAGATTTGCTGCTCACAGATATCAATGAGTATATAAAAGAGCATAATCTTCAAGGCACTCCCGCTTATGAACATGTTCGGGAATATAACGTAAAATCCACTCTGACAATGAAAATATATTTTGCCAATAAAATTATAGGTGTTATTGCTTTGCATTATACAAAAGCCCCCCAAACTTTAAGCAGTGAAAAGCTGAATTTTTTCAGAACAATTTCAAACCAGCTCGGCATAGCTTTAAATCAAGCTTACACCTATGAAAAAGAAAAACAAACAGCAAAAAGAGAAGTTTTATCAAGAAAAATCATTGAAATAATACGAAGCACACTTGACAGGAAAGAAATAATACACAATTGCGTTACTGAAATCGGAAGAACTTTTGATGCGGGCAGATGTTTTATTTATGAATTAGAGACCGGTAAACTCGAAGGCTATGTCTATAATTATGGAGAATATCTTCAATCACCTGAAGAAAAAAGTATCAGTAATCGCTTATTCAAATCCTCTGATCTGGAATGGATATCTTTAAATATAATAGAAAAAAAAGGATTTTACATTCCGGATACCCAAAAATATCTGAAAGAAAATAATAAATTCGGAACAACTGTCGAAAAACATATACTGGAATTTAATATTAAAAGTGTTATCGCTATATCATTAATAAGTGAAAATGAAGTTATAGGTGCGTTTGTTCTTCATTTTAATAAAACAAATCCTATATCAGAAGAAGAATATGATTTAATAAAAACCCTTGTTAAACAAACAGAAATAGGTATTTATCAAGCGAAACTCTACGAAAAAGAAAAAGAAACAGCAGAAAAAGAAAGAATTTTAAAAGAAATAATTTCGGAAATAAAACTAACAACGAATTTAAAGCAAGCATATAATAAGCTTTTAAAGAAAATTACCGAGATATTTGGATTAAACAGGGCTTTGTTTCTTGAGTCTTCGACTATAAATCCTGATGAATTAAACATAAAATATGAATATGTAATAGATAGAGCAGATTTATCAGTAAATAATCTTGTATTTCCGAGAGTCTGCACAAATCAATTTTTAAATCTTATTCATAATCTTGAAACTTTTATTATAAACGATATTCAAGAATGTTATCCCGAATATATTTCCGACTTTTTTGAAAAATATAAAATAAAAGCATTATTAGCAGTTCCGCTTGTTAAATACAATAAAGACATAAAAGTATTCGGGTTTATTGTACTTTGCGCGGAAGAAATAAGAACATGGTCAAAATATGAAATAAATCTGATAAAAACAATCAGCGATTCTGTCGTATCTGTTATTTGGGAAATATCAAAATTTATTGAAACCGAAGAAATGCGTAATACTTTTGTTTTAATGCTTGCACATGATATTAATGTGCCGCTTATCGGGGAAAAATTAGCACTTGAAGCCATTATAAAGACAGCTAACGAGAAAAACAAAGAAATTATAAAAGAAATTATTGATAATAATAACAATATTTCAATTATGCTAAACAAATCAGTTGATATTTATAACTATGAAGCAGGAAAACAAAAACTCGATTTTGAAACATACGAAATATCAAAAATTTTGGAAGAAAATATCAAAACATTAACAGATTATGCCAGTTCAAAATCTGTTAAAATCCAACTCCATAAAATAAAAGATTCTTTATTTGTCAGCCTTGATAAAACAGAAATAATGAAAGCCTTTTTTACAGTTATTGAAAATGCTATTGACCATAGCCCCTCAGGTGAACCTGTAGAAATTAAATATTATGAAAAAAACAATTATGTTATAACTTCTGTTCATAATGGAGGAAAAGCTATTTCTAAAGAAATGCAAGATAAAATATTCAAACGTTATGAAATGGCACTGGCAATAGAAAGAAAAATTGGTGCAGGAACAGGGCTTTTTCTGGCAAAAAAAATAATAGAAGCGCATAACGGCTTTATTTGGTTCAAAACAAGACCTCAAGACGGAACAACTTTTTATATCTCATTACCTTTATGCTATTTAGAATAACTCGCATCTCTCACTATAGCTTGAATTGTTAATATTATGGTTATTAACTTCAACATGTTTCTGATAAAATAAAATTGTACTGCATCCTAAAAACCAATGTCTGATGCGCAATTTTTTTAAAAGGTTAAAAAAAATGAATAACGAACAAAGAATAAATGAATTAATGGAATTATATAATTTACCTGTTAATGAGTTGATAGAAATTTCATCAAAAATAACACAGGAAAATTTTAAGAATAATGAAGTGGAATTTTGCAGTATTATAAGTGCTAAAACAGGTAAATGCGAAGAAAATTGCAAATATTGTTCCCAGAGCGGACATCACAAAGCAAAAATAACTGTTCATCCTTTGATTTCCGTTGAAGAAGTTAAAAAATCGGCAGAAAGCGCTAAAGAAAACGGTGCGACAAGGTTTTGCGTGGTAACTTCCGGCAGAAGCCCCGAAAAAGAAGATTTTCAAAAAATATTAGAAATGATAAAAACTGTTTCGGCAATAGAAGGTATTCATTCGTGCTGTTCTCTTGGTATTCTTGAAGAAGAACAGGTTAAACAGATTAAAGAAGCAGGGATAGAAAGATATAACCATAATATAAACACCTCAAAGTCTTTCCACGAAAATATTTGCACAACTCATGATTTTCAGGACAGAATTAATACAGTCAAACTTATTCAAAAATACGGCATAGAAGCCTGTACAGGTGTTATTATAGGAATGGGCGAATCAAGACAGCAAAGAATAGAAATGGCCCTTGAGCTTGCGGAATTGAATCCGACTTCTGTGCCTATTAATTTCTTAAATCCAATAGAAGGAACTCCTCTGGAAAACCTTCAGTCTGAAATTGACGAAGAAGAAATCCTTAAAACCATTGCAATATTCAGAATAGCCCTCCCAAAATCTTTAATAAGATATGCCGGAGGAAGATCAACAAGATTTTCAAAAGAATATCAGCTTTTAGGCATAAAAGCCGGTGTAAATGCTCTTTTAGTGGGCAATTATTTAACTACAACAGGAATAAATCCTGATGAAGATCTTCAATTAGTTAACAATGCAGGAATGTGCGTCGTTAAAAATTAACAATGACATATAAAAAGCCGAAGAGCCATCTTACAAGATTTCTCTTCGGCTTTTTCGCTATACCGATTTAAAAAAACAGCTTAATTAGCAGGTTTTTCTTTTACGCAAGAGTCATGTTGCTCCAGAACAGGTTTTTCCTCTTTATTACAACACTGTTTGCAATCTTTACATTTTTCGCAGCATAAACAATGCTTACAACAGCCCTGTTTATGCTCCAAACAATTTACGCATTTAACTTCAACCTGACAGCACTTTGCATAAGCTGAGTTTGCAAAAAACAATCCTGATAAAATAACCATAACTAAACTAATTAATAAAACTTTAGCTTTATTTTTCATTTTTTTACTCCTTTTAAATATTAAATAACTAATTTTCCTGTTTTTTCAGGATTTTTAGTTCAGGAGTATCACTGTTCGAAGCATATCAAGATTTTTATTTAAAGCTATTTTAGGTCTTAGCGGGATTTTGCTGTAATTAGTATCCGTAAATATTATCAAATCTGATAAAACGTTAACCGAATTAAATGTTTTTTCCCATTCTGCAAGTTGTTGCAGGTTTGGCAATGATTGAATTATAAAAGCGGAATGAGTTTTTGTTTTTACGGAACATTGACACTGATTTTCATCTAAATCTATTACAGAAGCGGAAATAATTTTTGAATGACAACATGAACAAGGCTGATTTAAAAAATCAAAACATTTTGCAAAAACATTTAACCCTGCCGCAAAAAAGATGTATGAAATTAAAAAGAAACAAATAAAAAGTTTTTTTGTTATTTTAATTTTCAAAATTCAAATCCCTATCACATCAAAATGTTCCACTAAACTAAGATTATACGGTATTCCGAACGCAAAGTCCAGGCTTGAATTTTAATTTATGAAAGGCTAACACTGCTGCATAAAGGGCAACTGGTATTTTTAGAAACAGCAATTTTCTTAAATTCCTGTTTTAGTCCATTATAAGTCAAAAGCTGGTTTGTTAGAGGATTACCGATTCCCAGAAGATTTTTTACCGCTTCCATTGATTGTATTGACGCTATTGTGGTAACTGCCGGACTCAATACACCTTTTATCACATACGCATCAGTATTTGCATCAGGAATTAAACAGCTTAAGCAGGCGGTTTTGTCAGGAATAATAACAAGAACCTGTCCGTAAAATTCTGTAACTCCTCCATGAATTAATGTTTTATTATTTTGAACAGCTATTTTATTGAGCAAAAATTTGGACTTGTAAGAATCAAAACAATCTATAATAATGTCATAGCCGCTTATAATATCCTTATAATTGTCTTCATCGAGCCTTGTTTGGTAGATTTCAACATTAATATCAGGATTAAAACTGTTTATCCACTCTTTTGCGGATTCAACTTTGTTTTTGCCTATATTATCGAATTTATGGATATATTGCCTGTTAAGATTAGACAATTCAAGTTTATCATTATCAACAATACCGATATTGCCTATACCGAGAGAAGCAATATTTGCAATCACAGTAGAACCCAGTCCTCCCGCTCCTGCAACTAAAACTTTTGAGCCAAGAAGCTTGAGCTGACCTTCTTCTCCAATATCATTTACGAGGATATTTCTGTTATAGCGTTCTTTGTTATACATTTTTACTATAGAACCTCATCTATTATTCCACCGCCCAAAACAATATCTCCCTGATAAAAAACTATTGATTGGCCCGGAGTAACAGCTTTTTGCGGTTCACTAAATTTTACAAGAATATCTTTTGTATCATTGTTTTTAATAAAAACTTCTTTTGGTGATTGAGAAGAACGAATTTTTGCCGTAATCCTCATTTCAGAATGAAGTTCATTAAACGCAATCCAGTTCAGGTTTGTTGCAATAAGAGAATCGCTGTAAGTATCTTTCTCTGTGCCAACTATAACCTCGTTTTTGTTTTTATCAAGGGCAATTACATAAAGAGGCTCAGTATGTGCAATGCCTATACCTTTTCTTTGTCCCAGTGTATAATTCCAGATACCTTCATGTGTTCCGAGAACATTTCCTTCTTTGTCGACAATATTTCCTGATTGCCCTTTTACGCAGAGCAATTCGTTATAATCACCACCGTAAAAATCTTGACTGTCTTCTTTGTCAAATACATGAAGCCCGCTTGTTTCAGCCAATTTTCTTACATCTTCTTTTAAATAATCGCCCAACGGAAATATAATTTGTGAAAGCTGTTCCTGAGTAAGCCTGTAAATAAAATAAGTCTGATCTTTCTTTTCATCCAAAGATTTTTTCAGATAATAACGATTATTTTCCAGATCATATTTTATTTTTGCATAATGTCCTGTTGCAAATTTATCAAATTCAATTCCGTGTTCTTTTGCCAACAAAGGCAAAACGCCAAATTTTATCAGACTATTGCACCATATACAGGGATTTGGAGTTCTTCCCGAAAGATATTCATTTTTGAAGTTTTTAAGAACGATTTCTTCATATTTTTCAACGCAGTCAAACACATGAAAAGGAATCCCCAGCTCTTTGCAAACTCTTTCAGCTTCTACTAAATCTTCTTTTTCATCAGGACCGTAACATGCGTTTTTTCCTGACGACCCTGCCAAATCCCCTTTTCCCCATATTGACATAGTAGCGCCTATGACTTCATGACCGGCTTCTTTTAATAATAATGCAGCTACCGAAGAATCTACTCCACCGCTCATTCCGACCAAAATTTTCATGCTCACCTCTTAAATTAAGTTTTTTAACCGCCTCCAAAAAATCCAACGATTTCAAGTTTATCACCATCATTAATTTTTACATGAAAATTCTCTTTAGGCACGATTTCCAGATTTTTCTCAACAACAAACATTGAACCTGTAACCTTTAAATCTTCCAGAAGATTAGTTATAGTAAAATTTTCAGCTATTTCTGTTTCTTTACCGTTTATAGTGACTTTTAGCTTACCCATGCTCGTTCTCCGGTTTCTTTTAATTTATTAGACTTTATTCTTTTAGATGTAAATGAGATAGTTTTATTTGATAATTTATGTGCTAAAAGATAGCTGGAAGCAGTGATTAGCCTGACTGCTTCCTTAAACCCATTTTTATTGATTTTGTCCGCAGTATCCTGAGAAGTATGATAATAAGGATGATTTCCTGCTAAAGTGTAGTCCCATGCCACACAAACAGAGGGAATACCTTTTGCGTTAAATTTTAGCGCATCTGAATCCGGATCAGCTCCAAGATGCACCCGTGTTTTTGTTTGTACAATTTCGCCGGCTTCTTCTAACTTATCAATAAGATTTTTAGCCAAAGTATTTCTTCGGGACCAAATATCCAAACTATCTCCCCCGATGCCTCCAAGCATTTCAAGATTTAATACTTCTGTTTTGTTCGCAATTCCTCTTGCCAGTAATTCTTTAGATAACTTTTCAGCTCCGGTTTTAGATGCTTCTTCACCAGAAAGAGCAGCAAATATTACTGATTTTTTAGGAGGTTTTTCTTTTGCCAGAATTCTTGATACTTCCATCAAAGCAGCGACACCGCTGGCATTGTCATCTGCTCCGGGGAAAAAAATATTTGTTCGTTCATCCTTTCCCAAATGGTCATAATGAGCGCTTATAACAAGAAATTCATCAGGATTTTCTGCGCCTTTTATCATTCCGAGAACATTAGATGTTATTACTTCAAGATTTGACCCCCATGCGGCTACACGACCTTTAACATAATTCCCGTAGCCAAATGAAGAGGTTGAATATTGAGGTGTTATATAATTTTGGAAATAATCTTTTAATCCCAAATTTTCAACAGGCTTTAATCCAAACTCTCCAAATTTATCAGCTATGTATTTTTTGGCAATTTCTATACCTTTTTGTCCAACGCCGCGTCCTTCCGTCTCAGGAGAAGTAAGCTTATTTAAATGCTCTTCCAATCTTGAAATTGAAACTTTATCAACAATTTTTAAAACTTCAGAAGAAAGAGTTAAAATTTTCTCTTTTCCTGTAAAACAAACTTGGTTATTTTGCTTTTTTTGTTGAATAAACGGATTTGCATTTTTATAGGCTAAAACATTTGTGAACATTTAATATTACTTTCTCCGATAAAATACTTGATTCTATTTCTTAACCGACTGAAACAGGAGAATTGATTTTTGATAACGCCTGCTCCAAATCTGCAAGAATGTCTTCAACATCTTCAATACCAACAGACAGCCTGATTAAATTATCTGTAATTCCTCTTCTTACTCTCTCTTCCTGAGGAATAGAAGCATGTGACATTGCAGGAGGATAACAGACGAGAGATTCTACACCGCCAAGACTTTCAGCAAGGGAAACAATCTTCAGGTTTTTTGCAAAACTGTTTGCTTCTTCAAATCCGCCTTTAATAAAAAATGAAATCATTCCGCCAAAACCGTTCATTTGTTGTTTGGCAAGCTCATGCTGCGGATGGTTAGAAAGCCCCGGATAGCTTACTGACAAAACCTGTCTATTATTTGACAAAGCAGCTGCTATGGTCAATGCATTTTCTTCATGTTGTCTCATCCTTACAGCAAGGGTTTTTAGACCTCTGAGTGTCAGCCATGAATCAAATGGACTTTGAACCGCACCTGTTGCATTCTGATAAAACTTTATTTTTTCGTACAGGTCGGTATCTTTAACTATTACAGCACCGCCGAGTACGTCAGAGTGACCGCTAATGTATTTTGTAGTACTGTGAACTACAATATCAGCACCTAATTCCAGCGGCTGCTGAAAATAAGGAGTAGCAAACGTATTATCTACGGCAAGCAAAACATTATTATTTTTCGCAATTTCTGAAATTCCTGAGATATCATAAAGTTTTAAAAGCGGATTAGTTGGTGTCTCAATCCATATAAGCTTTGTTTCGGGTTTTATTGCATTTTTAAACTCTGTTAAGTTCGTCCCGTCAACATATGTAAATGAAATTCCCAACGGTGAATATACTTGTTCAAATAAACGGTAAGTACCACCATAAAGGTCGTTTGCCGTAACAACATGATCGCCTGGCTTAAGAATAGAAAGAACTGCTGTTGATGCAGCCTGTCCTGAAGAAAAGGCAAGACCGTAATTTCCGTTTTCAACAGAAGCCAGACATTCTTCAAGAGCAGATCTTGTAGGATTGCCTGTTCTGGTATATTCGAATCCTTTAAAAATACCTATTTCATCCTGAGTAAAAGTTGCTGTTTGATAAATCGGCACAATCGTTGCACCTGTGGACTTGTCTGAACTTTGCCCTACACGTATTGCTTTTGTTGAAAATTTCATACTACTGTACTCCTTATTTTTATTCTTTTTATCCAAAAATTAACAAGATCTATTCTGGCCAAAAAGCCTTCTGCATGGCTATTTTTTGTAATAATTGCTCCTCCGTAACCTGCCAGCAAAATTCTGTATAACTCGGATATATTTACAGACTCATCAAGCTGTGGAAGAGCTTTTCCCATTACAGTTGCCACCTTGCTTTCACTTAAATTTATACCATCATATAATAATTTTATCAAAGTAACTTCATTTAACCCGCCAACGACTTTTTTATCTTCAAGAACAGGCAGCTGCGAAATACCGTTTTCTCTCATAATATTTGCCGCATTAATTACTGTATCATCAGCATTTATGGCTATTATAGAAGGCATTTTTTCTTTTGTTTTAAGTATTTCACCGACAGTAACTTTTTCAGGAGCCTGAGAAAGAAAACCGTTTTCATACATCCAGTCGTCCGAAAAGATTTTTGTTAAATAATTTCTGCCTGAATCAGGCAGATGAACAACAATATTTTTACCGGCAGGTAAACGTTCGGCATATTTTAATGCCGCAGCTAAAGCTGTACCTGCCGATCCGCCTGCCAAAATCCCTTCTTCCCTCGCCAATCTCCTTGTCATTTCAAATGATTCCGCATCAGAAACACGTATCATTTCATCTATAACCTGCCTGTTAAAAGTTATCGGAACAAAATCTTCTCCAATACCTTCCACCTTGTATGATTTTGGTGAATCTCCCGAAAGAATAGAACCTTCAGGGTCTGCTCCTATTACAGTTATATCAGGATTTTTTTCTTTTAAATACTTGCCTGTACCGGAAATTGTTCCGCCTGTCCCCATGCCAGCGACAAAAACATCAATATTTCCGTCCAGATCTTCCCAAATTTCCGGACCTGTAGTTAAATAATGAGCTTCAGGATTTTTCAAATTTGTAAACTGACCCGGCCTGAAAGAATCGGAAATTTCTCTGGCAAGCCTGTCTGCAACTCCGTTATAGCTTTCAGGAGAGTCAGGAGCTACAGATGTCGGAGTAATAACAATTTCTGCCCCATAAGCTTTCAGAAGATTTACTTTATCCTCGCTCATTTTGTCAGGAAGAACAAAAATGCACCTATAACCTTTACTTGCAGCTACCAATGCCAAGCCTGCCCCTGTATTCCCGGCGGTTGCTTCTATTATAGTACCTCCCGGTTTTAGCAAGCCTTGTTTTTCTGCTTCTTCTATCATTTTGAGTGCAATTCTATCCTTAGAGCTTCCGCCCGGATTAAAATATTCTACTTTTGCAAATATATTTACGTTTAAGTCTTTTGCAATTTTTGAAAGTTTTATTAAAGGGGTATGCCCGATTTTTTCCAGAATATTTTCGTAATAGTTCATTTTTTTCCTTTCCTGAGGCTTATTTTTATATATTCTTAAATTTGTATTGCCTTTTTGAATTCGCAAATTGATTTTTTGAATAGCTTACAATATTTAAAATGTCATTTTCTTCGATTTTTACGCTGTCAAAAAAATCTGTTATTATTTGTGAATTCTTTTCTACAACAAATTCCGAATTAGGCGCAAAAAGAGTGTTTAGAATTTCAAGCAAATTAGAATTTTGAAAAACATCTTTTTGAATTCCGTTTATAATAATTTTTATTTTTTCCATTTATCGCCTACCCTTTTATATTTAATTTTTCGGCCGTTTTTATAGTTTCAGATAATCCTTTAATTTCTGTATTGGCTATTTGATCGGTTTTGCCTTTAAATATGTCTACGCCTTCAAATAATTGACTAATTTGTTTATCAAAATTATTTTTTTTCTCTAAAGCCCAATGAATAGGTGAGGTAACTATCCCGATAAGATTCGGGTAAGACTTATGTGGATTTTCTAATTTTTCTATCACAGTTCCTTTAAATTTATTTTCAATTACTTCCGTAATAGAATTAAAAGCTTGTTCAGCAGCCGAACCTTTTCCGTTTAATGACCCTGTATGATCCAGCAAAACTTTAACTGATCCAAATCCTATGTCGTTTTTTGTCTGGTTGAATTGAACTGAATTAAGCATTTTTACAATTTTACCTTTCTGTTTTTTCTTCTGTATAACTTTCTATTATTTTGAATTAATTATTTGGTTTCTTTATTTTTATAAAGCTTTTTAGTGTAGTTAATATTAAACCAGGGCAAAAACCATCCGAGAAAAGCAGATATTGCCACCATACTTGCAGCTTCCGGAACACTTTTTAATCCTTCTGCAAATTTAACAAGATGATTTCCTTCTTTGTCTATTTCTTTTGTTACTTTATCAAGCAAAGGTTTAAGTTTTTTATCCGCCTGCGCCTGTTTAAAGATATTTATGATTTCTTTATTTGTTGAAGGCAAAGACAAATCAGCATTTCCGCCTTTGAAAGATTTTGTGAAGAAACCAAAAATCTTTTCTGTTTTGACGGGTTCATTTTTATTTGACAGAGTTGCAGCGATTTGGTTAAGCGCATGTTTTGAGTCATCCGTTAAAAAGTTAAATACTTTTCTCAAATCACCGTCATGATTTGCTATATTTTCGCTGAAATCAACTATTCCGTTTTTATATTTGCTTATTCCCGAGTAAACATCGTTAATATTTTCAAAAGAAAACGGTTTATTTGTCGGTTTTAAATGTGCAGACAATGATTTAATTGATTTTGATATAGGAAATCCGCTGATTTTTTTTGCCAGTGTTGAAGTTATATTTCTAAAGACCGGCACCGCAAAGACAATTGTCATAAGACCGCTAAAATCTCTTGTTAAAACTTCTCTTCTTTCATCGGAATTTCTTGCCTGAATAAACCTTGCTCCCAGCATTAGCCCCAGAGTATAAATACCTAATATTGTATATGGCACGCTGTGCCCGTTGAAATCAAATTTTCTGAAAATTTTGTTAGCAATAGCTGAATTGCTGCCGAACGAGATGTTATTTTTATTTTTTTCAGACCCGGGCTTCTTTCTCTCGTCTACAAGTCCGTCAATGCCGGGGAATTGCTTATTTCTTTTGTACATAATAGGAATACTATACAAAAACGCTACTGTAGCAAGAAATGTCGAAGCAAGTATAGATTTTCTTCCACTCACTTTGGTGTTGTGAAGTTTTTCGACAAGCCCGTTAATTTGACTGCTTTTTACTTCTTTTGAAAGGCTATCCCCGACTTTTTCCACAATATCTTTTGAATAATTTATTAAATCTGTTGATAAAGCACCAATGTTTTTTGTTACTCCGCCTTTTAAGATAACATTATGAGAATTATCCAAATGCAGACTGTAAGCTTTATTTAAATCAGAAACTATTTCAGTTATTTCTTTTATATGCCCATCTGTATTTTTAATTTTTTCAGCTTCAGATAGAGTTTTAACGATTTTTTCTATATGTTCATCAATATTTACGGGTGTATCAAGCTTAATCTGTCTATGATTTTCGAAAGCTTCATTCAAAACACTTCTATAAAAATTTTCTTTCAATTTTGTTTTATCGTTCGAGACATTTCCTTTATTTAAAAGACCTTTAAAGGAGTCGGTAAAAGAATCAAGAGTTTTAAATTGAATATTCGAAGCTTCTCCAAAAAGTTTTTTAGAAAGAGCTATAAACCCCATAGGGATAACAAACATGCTAGGTCCACTAAAGACTTCTCTTATAAGTTCTTCAAATCCTGCTTTTCCGTTTGGATGCCCAAGGTCCTCTTCATTTCTGTGATAAGCCTGATAAGTTCTGGGGATAATCATGCTGATAGTATCCACAAGACAAAAATCAACAAGAACGCCGCCTGTTTCTATTTTTTTAATTCCTTTACTCACCACATCGGCTGTTTTGGTTAGTAAGTTGCCCTTAAAAGCTATGTTTCTTGATTTATTATGGTTTGTATTATTATAAATATCTATCATTTTTATATCTTTCTCTAATAAAAAACCCGCCTGTTCATTTAAGATCCGGCGGGTTTTTTATTGAATAATTCTATCCTTATTTAAAAACAACAAAAGTTACCGGCAGACCTCATTCGCATCATGCAGCAGCAACACATCATCATTGTTGTTGTTGAATGTTTCTGTGAACTATTTTGTGTTTTAATGATAAAATTATTCATTAGGAACTCCACTATATATTTGGGGATTAAAAATAACTTCGGCTTCCCGTATGTTTATAGTTAATCCAAAAAATTACAGAAAGTCAATAGGTAAGCTTATGCAAAACAACAAAAATTTAACAGCAAGTTTAGAAAATTATTTAAAAGCTATTTTTAACATTGTTAAAGAAAAAAAAGCTGCAAGAGTTAAAGATGTTTCAAAACAGCTAAATATTGGAGCTTCCTCTGTATCTGAAGCATTAAGAACCCTCTCAGAAAGAAATTTAATTAATTATGAACCTTACGGAATAATTACATTAACAGAGGAAGGACTTGATAAAGCTGAAGCTCTATTAAAAAGACATGACATTATTAAAAATTTTTTTGAAAACGTTCTGTCTGTAAGCTCTGAACTATCCGAAGAGAGTGCTTCTCAGGTCGAGCATGTAATCCCTGATGAAGTTATGAAAAAATTTGTTATGTTTTTAACTTTTATGGACACATGCTCCTGCAAAGAACCGAAATGGACAAAAAGTTTTAAACATTTTTCCCAAAATGAAAAACTGAGCGAAAAATGCGTAAATTGCATCAGTAAAAAACGGGAAGAACCTGAATTAAGCAATAAAAATTGCTGCGGAATGACAAAATAATTTTTATATTAGTTAACACAAATTGCCGCTTAAAGTAAATCGCCGGATAGCAAAAATCCACATGAATACTGTTATTGTCATTCCAAGTGATTTAGTCCGAAGAATCTGTCCGAAAAAGTATTTAAGCTTAAAACCCAAAAGGGACAGATGTTTCGCTTTGCTCAACATGACAATAGGAAAATTAATTGGCAATTCGAGTTATTTATAAACTAAAATATAAAAGCTTTGTTTTATAACAAAAACAAAGCTTTTATTGATTGATTTCTTTTTTAGGACACTTTAAACAAAAAGAACTAATTTTTTTAAATAAAACTAGTTCTTCATTGTTACATTGCAATTTTTCATCATTTGTTCAGAATTACACATCATGATCTGACAATTTTTTGCCGTCATTTCGCAGCAATTCATCATCATTTCACAATTTTTCATTTTTTCAGGACAATTCATAATCATTTCGCAATTTTTCATCATCATTTCGCAACAGTTCATAATAATTTGACAATTTCTTATCATATTTTGACAATTGCACATTAGATCACAATTTTTTGATTTTTCAGGACAATTCATCATCATTTCGCAGTTTTTCATCATCATTTCACAACTGCACACCATCAATTCACATTGGTGTGAAATCATTTCAGGACAACAGTCATCCATTCTCATTGATTTCATAATAGATTCGCAATTATTCATCATCATTTTGCAACAATAAAGCATCTGCATTTCATCGGAATTAATACACATATTGCAGTTGTCAACTTCCATTCCATGATTTTCTCTTAACATTTCACATTTGTTCATTATAAATTTTACCTTTCTCTTTCTATAACCAATTTCAATTGTAACAACAAAATAAAAAAGCTGAAAGCCTTTATTAAGAAATATATATGGCTATCCGAATATTATTCGACTAGCCTAACCAATTTGGATAAAAAATGATTCCTTACTAGAAACAGGTTATAAATAAATTTACGCATCTTTTCGATGAGAGGCTTAGACTCGACGCAGGCAATCTATTTCTTAGCTATGCTCGCAATGGCGATTTTGACGATTTAACAATTCGATTAGGTTAATTTGATTTTGTTTTGTCATTGCAAAACAAAGAAGCTCAATATTGATAAATATTGAACTTCTTAAATTTTGTTTCAAAATCAGGAAAAGTGTTAAGTATTTTATCTTTTAGAAAACACAGCTTTCTTTTCCGCAATTAATATTATTATTTTTAATATATTCTTGTACTTCTGATTCTAATTTATCAAATATTTCTTTTACAGAAAGGATTTCTGTATATTTTTTAACATTTGCACCTGTAAAGAAAAGACCATTTTCAATATCACCTACTCTTGCAGCTTCAAGTGCTTTGATAATACAAAAAGCATGCGAGCAGTGTTTTAAACAGCTGTCACAAGTTTTAGGTTTTTCGATAGTTCCGTCTTGAAGCCTCTCGATAAGAGGTGTCATCAAAGCTCTTGCAGGCAGACCTACAGGGCTTTGCATCATTATTACATCTTTTTCTTCTTTATTTAAAAACAGGTTTTTAAAGCTCTCGTGTACATCGCATTCTTTACTAAGCACAAATCTTGTTGCCATTTGCACGCCACTTGCACCGAGTGAAATCATTTCCATAATATCAGCGCCGGATGTAACTCCGCCTGCTGCCACAAGAGAAACTCTGCCAATTCCCGGCAAATCAGGTTCTGAGTCCAAAACATGTCTTATTTCCGGTATTAATTTTCTGATAGGCTCATCTGTTCCCAGATGTCCGCCGGCTTCGCCGCTTTCAACGATGATGACGGAAGCACCCAGTTTTTTTGAAATTCTCGCAAGTTTAACAGAACTTACGATAGGGACGACTTGAACACCAGCCTCCTTGCCAATACTGAAAAGATCTCTGGAAAATCCAGCACCTGAAATTATCAGGTCAATGCCGGCATCTACGGATATTTCAATAAGCTTACGAAATTCAGTTGCGGCAAACATTATGTTTACTGCAATTAAACCGCTTTTATTAGTCTGCAAGCTTCTTGCAAGTTTGATCTGTTCTCTTAATTCAGTCTCAGGCAATCCTGATGCGGCTATTACACCAACACCACCACAGTTAGCAACCGCTGCTGCCAATGGCGCTCTACTTACTCTGATTGCCATTCCCCCTTGAATTATAGGTTTTTGAGCTATTAAATTATTATTAAATTTTAAAGGGGCGAATACCATAAATTGTTCTTTCACTATTATTACTAAAGACAGTTTACCATTTAATTAAATTTTTTGCGCATTAACGCATTTAACAAATTATTAGCTGTTACATGACAGTTATTAGAATTTTACCAGTAAAATAAGTATTTTCAAGAAGGCTTAAATATAAAATTTTTTTACATTAATATTTACTTAACTTCACACTTGCCAAGCGGATATTGTCCATAATTAAAAAAGTTATGATGAGAAAATTTTATAGATTTTTTCTAACATCTTCACTTAAAATAAAGAAAAAACGCATGAGGAAAAATTAATGAAAGACATGGAATTCTTACAAAAAGTAAAAATTTATCACAGTGATACTGATTGCTATAATGTGGTCTGGCATGGTGCCTACGCAAAATGGCTGGAATCAGGACGCATAGAGTTTTCCGAGAAAATAGGCATAAAATTTCAGGAACTGGAAAAAATGAATATCAAACTTCCTGTGGTAGAGCTTAATATACGATACAAACACCCCGCAGTGCTTTTTGATGAACTGGAAATAAAAACAACTTTAAAAGACCTCAAAAAAACAAGCGCTGTCTTTGGACATGAAATCAAAAACTTAAATACCGGCATGGTTATACTTTCGGCAGCCTCAACCATAGTAACTACGGATACAAACGGAAAACTCTTCCGCATTATGCCGCAATATTTATACGAAAAATACCGTCAAAGCATGGGTGCGAAAATCAAATAACTCGAATTGCCAATTAACTCGAGTCGCCTGCTTAGCTAAAATTATTGCAAATATTGATTTTTGAGAATGTCATCCTGAGCAAAGCGAAGGATCTGTCCAATTTATGATTTTAGCTAAAAATGCTTGCTGGACAGATTCTTCGGGTTAAAACCCTCAGAATGACAATTTGTATAGATAAATTAATTGGCGACCGTGATTAATTAAATTTACACGTCATTGCGAAGGGTACCCACTTTTTTGATTAATTATCAAAAAAGGAGGGGGCAGCCAAAGCACTCTACGAAGCAATCCATTTTATTTTTTATAGATTGCTTCGCTCTGCTCGCAATGACAATTTTGGCGATTTAGCAATTCGAATTAAATAATTAAGCTTATCAAAAAAATTGTTTATATATTTTTTCATGCAAATTTTTTCAGTGTAGTAAAATATATATTATGAACACTTACACTCCAACTAAAAAAGAATACAAAACAGCTATAAGAGAAGTTGATTTAAACGGCTTGAAAGTCGGAGGAGAAAGTTCTCTGAATTTTTTGCATTCGGAAACTAATAACACCTCCAAGCCTCTTATAGTTTGCGAAATTCCGACTAATATCCTTCCAAATTATCCGACTTTATTAAAAAATTTCTGGGGAGAAAATATCTATAATCCCGTTGAATGCGTTAAATCAGCTTTAAAAAAAGATTTTTCTGCACTCGCTGTTAAATTTAATATAGAAAACTGCGAGAATATTGATTTTGAGATCGAAAAAAGTAAAGAACAGCTCAAAGAAATCCTAAAATTGACAGATTTGCCGCTATTTTTAATCGGAACATTCAGGCGTGAAGTAGATGCAAAGCTTTTACCCGAGCTCGCAAAAACTGCCGACAGAAAATGCACAATAGGCGCTGTAGAAGAAGAAAATTTCAGGCAAATCGCCCCTATTATAAAAGAATGCGGTCACAATATTATTGCAAGAACCCCAATAGACATAAATTTGACAAAACAGCTCAATATTCTTCTTACAGAACTTGGGTTTGATGCTGATAAAATAATAATTGATCCAAATACAGGCGGTCTTGGCTACGGATTAGATTATGCATACAGTATTATTGAAAGAATTAAACAGGCAGCGCTCCAGGGCGATACAATGCTCAACATGCCGGTAATTGCATTTGTCGGAGAAGAAGCCTGGAAAACTAAAGAAGCGAAATCAAATAACGTTCCTTCAGAATGGGGCGACTTAACGACAAGGGCTATATCTTGGGAAAGCATAACAGCAACATCAATGCTGGTTTCAGGAGCAAATATTACCGTTATGCGTCATCCTGAAGCAATTAATTATGTTCAAGGCTTTATTGACAAAACATATCAGGACTAAAAACGATGAAACTTACAGGATTACAAATATTTAAATACCTGCCAGGCGGAAAAAAAGAACCGAATGCAAACTGCAAAAAATGCAGCTTCCCGACCTGTATGGCTTTTGCGATGAAGCTTGCCAAAAACGAAACGTCTATCGATAAATGCGAATTTATAACAGACGAATTGCGTTCAACTTTTGAAGAAGCAAATCAGATACAACAGGCAGAAATAGAGTTTGGAAGCTCAGAGAACCTTCTTAAAATCGGAAATGAAACAGTAATGTTCCGGCATGACAAAAAATTTGTAAATTCCACCTGTATAGCTGTAAAGCTTGAAAGTTCAGATGAAAATTTTGATGAAAAACTTAATAAAATTTCTAATTATTGCGTTGAACGGGTTGGAGAAGATTTAAAAATAAGCGCTGTAGCTCTTATTGACTCCGATGAAACTTATGAAAACAAAGCTAAAAAACTTGCTGAATCCAAATTTCCGATGATTTTGGTGAGTGAAAATATTGAAAAAATAAAAAAAATACTCGATGAGATTAAGGATTCAAAACCATTAATCTCAATAAAAAACGCTTTACCTCAGGAAATAGCCGAAATAGAAAAAAAATATAATGTTCCTGTAGTTGTATCGGGAAGTTCTATACAGGAATTAGCAGATATTTCTTCTAAACTTGTTGAAGTCAATGCACAAAACATAGTTTTAAGCCTTAACAACCAGTCACAGAAAAGCCTTATAGAAAATCTTACTCATATAAGACGGTCTGCTATTGATGACAAATTTAAACCATTAGGCTTCCCTGTAATGATGTTTACAGAAGATATTACGGATTTATCAGACGATTTGATAGAGCAGGGTATATGGGCATCTGCTTTACTTTGTAAATACGCAAATTTAATAGTTTTAGAAAACTTTGATGAAGCTATAGCTTATTCTTTGCTTACGCTAAGACAAAATATCTACACAGACCCAGAAAAACCACTTCAAATAGACGCAAAACTCTACCCAATAGGCGAAACTGATGAAAACTCTCCGGTAATAGCTACAACAAACTTTGCTTTGACCTATTTTACCGTGGTTGGCGAAATTGAAGCTTCGAATATTCCGTCATATCTTGTAATTACTCCATCAGACGGGATGAGCGTACTTACAGCGTGGTCTGCCGACAAATTCAACGGTGAAATAATAGCAAAAGCCATAAAAAATTACGAAATTGAAAATATTGTTAAACATAGAAAACTTATAATTCCCGGCTATGTTTATTCTTTAAAAGAAGAAATTGAAGACGAATTGCCTGATTGGGAAGTTGTAATCGGTGCAAACGAAGCTGTTGATATAGTTGATTTCTTAAGAAGCTACCAAAAACAGCAAGCATCAAGCAAAACTACAGAACAACAAGTCAAACAACAATAAAACAAGCTTATTTATAATTTTAAAAGTTTATTATGACGGACATAAAAGTTGTTTCGAGGGGCTTCTTCTTTTTATCAAATCAACAAAAGCTTCCAGTCTGGTTACAAAACCGACTCTTCCTGTATATTCATCCATAACAAGAGATAAAATAGGAATATCCTTTTCTCTTCTTACATTTGGAAGTATATTTTGAGCAATTATTTCCGGCATGCAGGTAAACGGGGAAAGATGAATTATGCCGTCAGTATTTGACGATGCGGCTATAGAGGCATCACCTATAGATTCAACAGCATCACCGCCAATATCTCTTTTTATAAATTCCTGAGCGAATCTATGGGTTTTTTCGCTGTGTGACTCACTAAACTTCAATATGGACGGATATATACTTCTGTCAATCCAGTCTGATAAATTAATTTGCCTGTGAACCTGCACACCGAGCCTGCCAAGTTCTTTTTCTATTTCCATATTGGAAAATCTATCCAGTACAATATAAATTTCGCCTGTTATATCAACATTCAAAACTTGTTTTGTTGAATCTATTTCTACACTTGAAATGGATTCAACACCAAATTTAAGGGCTTCATTGCATTCTTTAATAGTTAGAGCCTGATCAACAAGATTTATAGCCTTTTTATAGTGTTTGTCGGCACTGCCTGTTATAACTTCTCTGGCCCTGTAATAACTGAGCAATTTATCAAATTTATCAGCAATTTTAATCTTCAAAACACCTACTCTTACTGCATAAATAAGATCTAAAGGGTTTCCGTTGCCTGTTACGTATTTAAATCCGGAATAAATCTCAAATAATTTTCCTTTGTAAAGATCAAAATTAACAAATTCGACATTATTATATCCCAGATCGGTCAAAGCGGTTCTTGCAATATCACTATACTGCCCCAGCCTGCACGTTCCCGGGCTGTCTATCATAAGTATAGCTTCAGCACCGGCCTCTATTGCTTCGATATAATTTCCAAGCACTAATTTGTAAGGAAGACAAATAGCTTCAGGACTGTATTTTGCCCCCAAAGACAGAGTCCTTTTGCTTGTATAAGGAGGCAGCACAACTTCGCCACCAAGAACCCTAATGGCTCCTGATACTCCAATTGCGAGATTTCCCATATGAGGAAAGGAAATTTTCAATTAAACCTCCGGTTAACACCTATTATTATTTAATTGTTTTTCCGAGTGCTTTAACCCGAAAAATCTCTTGATAACAAAGAATTTTCAATTTTACAAAATATTATCCGACTTTTATAATTGAATCCTGTGTATCAATTTCGTGTCTGTCAATGTCGATTTGAACCTGTCTATTAAGATTATCAATGATACTGGTTCTTTTCTTCCTGAAAAGCATATCGGTAAAGGCTTCTATTCTCGTTATAAACCCTGCTTCGCCTGTATGCTCGTCAACTGTAAGGTTAAGAAGCGGTTTTTGAAGGCGTTTTGAATATCTTGTAATTCTTTCAATCATCAAAGAATCCGGCCCGCAACCAAATGCGGTAAGTGTAAGAATACCGTCAATATTTTTATTTTTCATAAAACTGCCTGCCGCTCCTGAGATTTCAAGCTCATTTGCCCAGTAAAGATTGGTATTTAAAACTTTTAAGCCTTCTTGCATCTGCGCCTTTGAAAGATTTTCTGAAACGTAAGCTTTTACTCCGAGATTCTCAAGTTTTTTAAATATTTTCATACTCACATGGTCATCATAAAGATTATATCCGTGTGAAAGAACAGCAATACTTATAGGATAGTCATTTTTACGGCTTTTAATTACGACTTTTCCTTTTATAGCAGTTTCCATTGCTTCCATCGGATGCATTCCGTCTTTAGCCATACCGACATAATTATTTTGATATGACCATCCAACCTTTGAAGCTTGCTTAATAGCTTTTTTATCAGTTATTCCAAGAGGCGCAACTGATTCGTACAAATATTGATAAAGCCCCTGATTCTTTTCTGACTTATCTAAAGTCGGCTCAATAAGCAGAAAATCCTTTTTGACAACATTTCTTACCAGATCAGGAAGACCTCTGAGTTTTGAGCAATTATAAATTTTATGGTCTATTGACTGAATACTCGGTGAATAAATAATATCCACACCTTTTTTTTCTATTAAATTAAGCACATGCCCCATATATATCTTTACAGGAAGACATGTCTCGGAAACAACAAGCGCACTTCCTTCTGAAACAAGCTTTTTGTTTGTATTATCGGATAAAACAATCTCAATGCCGAGACTTCCAAAAAACCCGAACCAGAACGGGTAGTAATTATAATAACCTAACGCTCTGGGGATACCAATTTTCATTTATATATTCTCCTTGTACGGCTGTATTTTACGTTTAAATTATTTGTCATTTTGTGCAAGCGCATAACGCAATGCTTGAATGACAGTATGACTTGTTTTTTCTTTGTCTGCGAATAAGGTCTACAAAAGCCTCAAGTCTTGTAACCAGACCCGCTTTTCCTGTTTGTTCGTCCATAAGAAGGGAAATTACGGGAATATTTTCTTTTTTACTCACATTCGGAAGTATACATTGACTTACAATCTCCGGAATGCAGTTAAATGGTCCGACATGAACCACTCCGTCGATATTGCGTTCGGCTGCATATACAGTATCTCCGACTGTTTCTATGCATTCACCGCCAATAGGTCTTGTCAGGTATTTACCTGCGGTACGAATTGCTCTTTCTTTGTGGGTTTCGGTTTTTCTGTACCATTTAGGAATAAGTGTCTGATTTGTCCAGTCAGAAAGCATTATCTGCCTTTCGACTTCAACGCCTAAAAGCCCCAATTCCTTCTCAATGTTCATATTTGTAAACGGATCAAGGAGAACAAAAAATTCTCCGGTTATATAAACTTTTAAAACCTCTTTATTAGAATCAATTTTTATTGAATTATATTTGTTCATCGTTTCCTGAACTGCGTTTTTAACTTCCTCGACAGTAACAGCACTGTCTATTGAGCTTCTGCCGGAGAAATAAATCTTTTCTGCCATTCCTGTTTCTATTTCGCGTGGTCTAAGATAAAAAAGTTTTCTTTCAATTTCGTCCATAGCATCAAATTTAGCCAAACCAATTTTTATGCCCTTAAATGCATTGGAAATACTTTTATTTCCAGTCGCATAACCGAATTTTTTGACGATTTCCAGAAATTTTCCTTTATACATATCAAAAACGACCATTTCAAAATCGTATCCAAGCTCTTTTAACTTGGCTTCAGCCATTTTTGTATAATTTCCTAGACGACAGGTTCCCGGCGCGGAAAACATCAACAAAACATTAGCTCCGCCCTCCAACGCCTGAATATAATTTCCTAAATTGAGTTTATAAGGCAGGCAAACTGTTTCGGTGCTGTGTCTGGTTCCCAGAGAAAGAGCTTCTTTATTATTTTCGGGTGAAAGATAAAGATTGGCCCCCATAGCCTTTAAAACAGCGGTTACAGGAATCCTAATATTTCCCATTTGAGGAAATGCTACGATTTTTTCTTTTTCAGTTTTATTATTGTTATCTAATATCGGCATAAATAGGATCTTGACCTTCTACAGCTTCTGCTTTGCAGATACGCTTGCATGTTCCGCAATCTACACATTCTTCTTGTACGATTGAATATTTATTTTCATTTTTTACAACAGCGTCTACAGGGCAAGAATTATAGCAAACTCCGCATGAAACGCATCTATCCTGAATTATACTTCTTGGCATTTTAAGTACCTTTCGTTTATTTATTTTTACGTTTTTGAGAAAAACAAATTATTGATTACGATTATATAAAAACCAAACTAAGAAAAAATTAACACCTGAAATGTAACGAAAAATTTTACACTTCTAATTTTTCTTCTGTCAGATCCCTTACGGCTTCAACATTTTTTTGAAGCGCTGTCAAATCTTTTCCGCATTTACAGCCTCCATTACTTTCACATCCGCCATGAACGCCATCTACAGGGACATTGCTGCTGCAAAGAATCTTTCTGTCGTGGTAATATTCACCGGGGAGCGGAAATAATGTCATATAATAATCTTCTTGCCAATTCTTATCCATAACTCTGGCAACATCTTTGGAATATTCATCGATTTGTTGCATAATTTCAGGTTTTGTCAAGTAATCAGCCGCGCCTCTATGGGTTTCATAAGGCTTGAATTTTTTGTAATAGCCCCTTAACACCCATGGTCTGTCAACAATCATACACGGACGAAGTGAATTGCCGTCATAAGGTGCGCCTTTTCTGACTGCGCTCATAAAAGGACTCGCAAGAGCCTCGGTAAGAGTAGAAGTTTTAACATTATGAGTCGCAAGGTGAACAAATGTGCATGGTTCGCAATCACCTTTTGCATTAACGTGGAAATATTGTCTTCCTCCTGCGATACAGCCCATCATTTCAGGACCGTCGCCCCAGAAATCAACTGTCATCATAGGAAGTGTATTTCTTGTGTTATATACAGCCTGTTTAATCATTTCTCTTTGTTCTGCTGTAGGCATTAAAGACGGATCAGGATTTTCTCCAACAGGAACATAGTGGAAAACCCAGGTCCAGAGGCTTCCTTTATCGCTAAGCATCTTCATATATTCATCAGAAACTATTTCTTCTGCGCTTTCTCTTGTTGCGGCAAGACTTACTCCGAAGAAAACTCCTTCTTTTTTGAGTAAATCCATTTTTTCCATTACTGTTTTATAAGCACCTTCGCCTCTGACTTTGTCTGTAGCTTCTTCCCATCCGCCAAGACTGAACATAGGCGCAACGTTGCCCAGTTTTTTAATTTGTTTAATTTTTTCTTCCGTTAACAAAGCACCGTTTGTAAAAACAAGGAAAATGCAGTCAGGATACTGCTCGCACAATTCCAGAAAATCTTTTCTGATAAAAGGTTCTCCGCCAACTATAGGAAACATGTGGATACCCATTTCATTTCTGGCTTCGTCAAAGACTTTTTTCCATTGTTCAAAAGACATATCTTCTTTTACTTCGTAATTATGCGCCCAACAACCTGCGCAGTTGTAATTACAATGCTGTGTAATGCTTGCCAGCAAAACAGTAGGCGGATAGAAATCATTTTTCTTGAAGAATTGCGCTCTTTTTCTTTGATTATCGCCATAATAGCCATGAACAAAGAAATTCAGAAGAAATTTATTTCTGCAGTTTGGATCTAATTCGTTAATAATTTTTTGCCACCAGCCCAAATGAGCATGTTCTGTCTCAAAAAGCCATCTCATTCTTCTGGCATGTCTTACTGATCCTTCTGAACCGGCAATTTTTTCGAATAATTTTGTTAAACCTATTAAATTATTTTTACTTGAAGTCCCTATCAAATTAAGAATTTGTCCGATAACAAATTCGCTTCCCATTTGTTTAATCTGATCTATATAGCCTCTGCCTTCTCTAGCTTTCCACATTAAATCCTGCGGTAAAACTCTCATAATATCTCTCCTTTATTAAAAATTTTATTAAAATATTAAGCTTTTTAATTTATAAGTACGATACCAATTAAACACAAAAACAAGACAAATACTTAGAAAAACCCTAATTATTAATAAATGTAACGAGCTAATTCCCCTGTTAGCAAGGATATTATCCAGTTGGAATTTCTATGAAGTTATGTGAAAAATCTAAAGAAAAAAATGCTTGTTTTTTCTTTCACGAAACTTGTATCAGAAAGAAACTAAAATTAATTATTAATCAGGGCAACCCCCGGAAAGGCAAAAATATGAACGTTGGATTCACTCCTCAACTCAGCACTCAAAACCTTAAATTGATAAACAACGGAAAACAACAGCTCGGATTTGGTATATCTACAGACGCACTGGAAGATCAGATTATATTGAAGCGGTGCCATGCAAAGGCGGCGGATGGAGAGGATTATTAAAAGGAATACACAACTATTTTGGTGTTAACGGCGAGAGTATTTCAGTGTATAGCAAGAACTTTAAAGGTTTATTATCTAAAATCGCAAAAACTATACCTGATGGCAGTTCATTACAAGAGATGACTCACAGACAAGATTAACTTGAAATTAAAATAAAAATAAAAAGAGGCTGCCAATACGTCAGCTTCTTTTTGTTAGACATAACACTTCAATTGCCAATTAATTTTCTTATTGTCATGTTGAGCAAAGCGAAACATCTGTCCCTTTTGGGTTTTAAGCTTAAATACTTTTTTGGACAGATTCTTCGGGCTTTAGCCCTCAGAATGACAATACCAATATTCATTTAGATTTCGACTACAAGCAATTCGGGTATAACCAAATCTGAAATCTTAAATGTTAAGAATGTAACAAAAAAAATTTTCTATTATTACTATTTACGCTCTATCTTTTTAAAAAAAATTGATTTTTTTTATCAAAGTTACTATCAACATTTTTTTTTACGGACATTTATATAGTTAGAAATAAAAAATTAAATTCATAGTTAATTTAATTAGTATTGTTTACGTAAAATCACAGAAAGGACACAAAAAACATGAACTCAATTTCTTTTACCGCAGGCGGTTTTAAACCTGCATTGAGAGACGGACAAAAAGCTACACTTCAACAAGCCAGCGCACTTGTTGAAAACGCAGCTAAAGCTTTGCAATCATCAAATGGTGCCGTTGCAATAGCTAAAGAACAAAGAACAAGTACTTTAACAGCAGGACTGAAAGCAGTTGTAGAACCATTAGTTGCTGCTTATAATCAAGGCCGTCAAGTTGTTCAAGAAGCTAAAGCAGCAAGACAAGAAGCTAAAGCGCAATTAAAAGGTGCTGCTAAAGTAGCTAAAGTCATACAAAACGAAATTAAAGGTCAACAAAGAGCACAAACATTAGACAACTTAAAAATAGCAGGAAAACAAGCTGTTTATGAAGCTCAAATCGGTCAGCCTAGTACAAAATTCGAAGGTTTAGAATTATTACAAAAAAGACAAAACCTCGTAGCTAAACAGGCAGCTGAATTAGCTGAAGTAGATGCAAAAATCGCTCCATATAAAGCATAAAAATAAAAATAACCGAACAATTAAAAACTCATCTTCTATTCGGAAGATGAGTTTTTTGTAAAGATTTTGATAAATTTTTGTGTTTACTGAAAAAATCCTATATTCTACAATTACAAGGTCAATTGAAGCCAAATGCTAAAATAACAGGACAGGTCATGGATAAAATTTCCCAGAATTATAATATTGTGATAGTTGACGATGAACCCATTGTAACGTCTAATCTCAAAACATTTATTCATGTAAATTTCGACTATTTAGATTGTGTGTTAAAAATCCTTCTAAAAGTGTTTCTGGTTTTTACTTTTTCATATCGCTTTACCCATAAGCCTGAATATTGTCAACATTAACTTTTAATTTTGCTTGTGCTAAATCATACTGTGTTTGCATATTTACCCAAAATTCAGGAGAAGTATTAAAGGCTTTAGAAAGTTTTAATGACATTTCTGCTGTTATTCCAGCATGACCTTTTATTATCCTGAATAATATTTGCCTGCTTACACCTATTCTCAAAGCTAATTCTGCAACACTTATTTCAAGTGCGTCAATATCTTCTTTAATTAATAATCCAGGGTGTGCAGGATTCTTCATTTGCATAATATATTTATACCTCCATTAATGATAATCTTCGTAATCTAAAATATATGCGCTTCCGTTTTCAAATTTGAAAGTTATTCTCCAGTTTGCTCTCACAGTTATAGCCCATATTCCTTCTCTATTGCCTTTAAGTCGATGAAGGCTAAAGCTTGGTCTATTTAAATCTGCAATATCGGTAGCCATATTTATAGAAGAAAGTATAAGCCTGCATTTTTCGATATGTTCAGGCAGTATTCCTGAAAAATCATCTTTCAAAAAGGCTTTCTTTAATTTGTTGTTTTTAAAACTTTTTATCATGATTAATATATTAAACTGTAAATTTACAGTTGTCAATTATAAGTAAAAACATTTATTTAATTAACCCGAATCTCTAGATAATTCGGAAGATGAGTTTTTTGTAAAGATTTTGATAAATTTTTGTGTTTACTGAAAAAATCCTATATTCTACAATTACAAGGTCGATTGAAGCCAAATGCTAAAATAACAGGATAGGTCATGGATAAGATTTCTCAGAATTATAATATTGTGATAGTTGACGATGAACCCATTGTAACGTCTAATCTGAAAACATTATTGAGGCTGGAGAATTATCCGTCGCCAAATACTTTTAATTCTCCGACAGAAGCGCTTGAATATATCAGAAATAATAAGATAGACTTAGTAATTTCTGATTTTTTTATGCCCGAAATGAACGGCATCGAATTTCTTAAAGAAGTTAAAAAAACATCTCCACGTTCAACATTAATTTTACTCACGGGTTATGCGGACAAAGAAAATGCTATTAAGGCTATAAACGAAGTCGGGCTGTACAGATACCTCGAAAAACCATGGGATAACGAAGACCTGCTGTTATGTATAAAAAATGGTCTTGAAAGAAGCGATTTTATTGCACAGCAGGAACTTGAACGATTACGTGATGATTTTATCGCTACTCTTACGCATGACTTAAGAACTCCGCTTTTAGCGGCTATACAGACATTAAAGTTTTTCGTGGACGGGACTCTCGGAGAACTCAAAGAAAAACAAAGAACATTCCTCGAAACTATGATTCTAAGCAATCAAGACATGCTCGGACTTGTAAATGCCCTTCTGGAAGTTTACAAATACGAATCAGGGCAGTTATTTCTCTGCAAAGACAATTTTGTTTTTGCAGACTTAGTTGACCAGTGTTCTAGAGAAGTTGAGTCTTTGTTAGTCCAAAAAAATCTTAAATTAATTATCAACGGTTTTTCAAATGAACGAATATACGGAGATAAACAGGAAATCAAAAGAGTTATCGCCAATTTTTTAGGAAATGCAATAAAACATACTCATCAAAATGGTGAAATCAGGATAATAGCTGATTTTAATGACGAAAACACAATAATTTCCGTAGAAGATACAGGTATAGGGATACCCAAAAATGATATTCCAAAACTATTCAAACGTTTTTCGCAAGGTACAGGAACAAAACGTTCAACCAGCACAGGGCTTGGTCTATATCTAAGCCGTCAAATTATTGAAGCGCATGGAGGAAAAGTCTGGCTGGAAAGTGAAGTTAACGTTGGAAGCAAATTCAAATTCAGCATTCCGCGAGAATCTTTCGAAGAAACACAAAATGCCGCATGTCCCTGCGAAGCGCAGCAGTAATTTTATCCTGCGTATAAAAGAGACAAGTTCTTCGAGTCGATTAAAATAACATAATCAAGGTAAATACAAAAAAAAAGGAAATTAACAAATGTCTATTAAAGTTTTGCTTGTAGAAGATCATACTATGACAAGAATGGGACTTCAGCTTGTTCTCGAGAAAGTTGAAGACATAAATGTTATAGGAGAAGCTGACGACGGAGAAAAAGCCGTTGAAATGGCAAAAGAATTGACCCCTGATGTAATTTTAATGGACATAGGACTTCCGGGAATCGACGGAATTGAAGCAACTCAAAAAATAAAAGATTTAAAAATTCCCTCAAATATCCTTGTATTCACATCAAGAGATAATGAGCAGGATATTTTTGCAGCACTGGGAGCAGGTGCAACAGGTTATATAATGAAAGGCGCAAGTCCTGAGCAGATTGTTTCTTCTATACGTGCTATCAATGAAGGTACAGCATGGCTTGATCCCGCAATAGCAAAAGTTGTTTTAAGAAAACTAACACAAAAATCCCAAACCACTAATTATCCGTCAAAAAATCCGAGCAAAGCTGCTCTCGCGGCAGGATTAACAGAAAGAGAAATGGAAGTTTTAGGCTTGATAGTGGAAGGTCTTTCAAATGCCATGATTGCCGAACGGTTATTTATAACCCGCGCAACTGCAAAAGCACATGTACACAGTATTTTACAAAAGTTATGTGTTGATGACAGGACTCAAGCAGCAGTGACAGCTATGAAAGAAGGTCTTGTATAAAAAAGATCAGAGTTACATAAAAAAAAGAGGCTGTAGCCTCTTTTTTTTTATTATCTTGTTTATCTTACGTTAACATTTTTTATATCAATTTCATTAGAATCTTTTTTATCATTATGTATTTGGTCACACTTGGATTCTATTAAGTCCAATGTTGCAGGGATTGTGCTTTTAGCTGCTTCAGGGGACTTGACTTCATTATAACCAAAATCAGTTAAAGGCAAAGTTGCATCTTGCTCAAACCAGAGATTTTTCAAAAACTTTACAATTTTCCAATGAGGTTTACTTAGCGCAACAGTCTTACCTTCAGTTCTATCTTTTTGAAGATTTATCATTCTTACAAGTTCCGGAGAATGTCCATGATCTATTAAATATTTTTCCGATGTATAATCTACAGAACCTAAAGCAAATGACGGACTGCTGTTAAAATTTCCTATAGCTACTGCTGAAATTAAAACTAAAAATATTTTCAAACGCATATAATCTTCTCCATTAAACAATTAACTTTTATTATAATCGCATTTATGATTTTAGAGAACAACTTTTTAAATAAAAAGATATTTTTTATTTATTTTCAAGATAATCTTTGCAGATACTGTTGGTTTTTATGCTCTTAATAAGGATTTTTTCCAGTTCCTCTACAGTTACAGCTTTATCTTCGGCAATTTGAAGATCCTTCGCCTCTTTAGTCAAATCAGAGCTTAGTCTGTCCATTACTTTTTCAGACTCAAAACCGTGTTGTGCTATCGCCATTGCACTAACTTCATTTAAAACATCATAAATAAACGCTGCCTTGGATGTATCTCCATTATAACTCGATAAATTTCCTGCTCTTCTGAATTCATCGACCGCTTCATCATACTTGCCTTTCTGTCTTAAAAGAATGGCAAAGTTGTAATAAGATTCATAATTAAGCGGGGCAATAAGCATAGCATGGCAATACCCGCCAAGTGCTTCCGAATACATATCCAAAAGATGATAAGTCAAAGCAAGATTGTATTGAGCATCATAATTCTTTGGCTTAAGAGCAAGTGCTTGCTTGTAACAATCAACCGATTTCATAAGAAAATCATGCGCTTCAACAGAATCTAAGCCATAAAGCAATGATTTGTCTCTATACGCCAAACCCATATTATAATAAGCTATTGCCTTTTCATCTTTTATTAACGCGGCATTATCATAGATAAAAGGGATTCTTATAAACGGGATTTTCACCATAGTAACTTTTTTATACTCATATATAGCCGCATCAATATCAGATCTTTCTTCTGAAAGAAGTATGCCGAGATTTATCCTTGCATTAAGATAATTCGGGTCATATAAAAGCGCCTTATTATAACAATCAATAGCACTGTCATAATCTTCATAAGCTACATATATATTGCCTAAATTATATCTGGCTTTAACATGCCCCGGATAAAGTTCTAACGCGCGTTTATAGTAATTTATAGATTCCTGATATTCATGTTTTTGCGAGAACTTATCTCCCATATAAACATAACAAAAAGCCCCTACGCGCTTAAAGTTAAGTAAAATAATTCCTGAAAACATAAAAAGAACAACCAGCAGTCCTACAAAAAAAGAAACACCGAATAGCTTTTCAAATGTTCTTTTTAGCTTTCTTAAAAATAATTCCATCTTTTATCTTTCAAATTTTTTCATATTTTAGTTAATCAGAAAACTACTTTTTCTTGAGTAGAAATTAAAAATATTATACCAGTATCAGACGAAATCGTTGCCTTTTATACTGAAACGAATTTATTTTTGATAAAACAGACAAAGCCTGCACATTTGCTAAAACGTCCATCAAATCAATATATACAGGCTTATCTAGGTTATAAGGTTAGTAACAAATAGCCTAATCGGGGAATTTATCTTTGAACGCAAACTTGGTTTTATAATATCAACACACGCATATATTCGACTCTTACCCAGACACGATCCAGCTATTAAACCGAGCATAGAGCTCGGTCTTTTTTTTTGTAAAAATGCAAACTTTAAAACTAAATAACTCGAATTGCTAAATCGCAAAAATCGTCATTGCGAGCGCAGAGAAGCAATATATAAAAACAAAATGGATTTCCGCGTCGAGTCTAAAGCCTTTCCTCTCAATAACCCGTAAATTTAATTAGCAACTCGAGTTAAATATACTTCTTTCAATAACGATTAATAAGAGCTTGAACTAACGACCAACGGGGTTTTAGTGAAATATTACAAAATATTAAATTTTTTTTATTTTTTGAATCAGAAAGCTTCTATTTGTTTTTATATTAATATAGAGGGTGTTTGATAAAAACAAAAAAATATTTTATGTGGAGGAGTCTAAACAAGATTTAAAAAACGAACAGCTGTAATGATTAATTCAAAATTAAAGAATTGCTTTATTAATGCTGAAAACAATGCGAATTTTAAAATGACAAGTTGATTATGAGTAGGGGTTTTTAAAAATAAGAGGAGGAGTCTTTATTATGATTAATTTTCCAACTTTCCAACAGTATTCACCAGTTTATCAAAAGAACTACAACAATTCCGGATCAAATTATGATTCTTTATCAAATTATTCAAACATTACAAATATTTTTAATAATAATGCTTTTGCATATCCGTCACCGATGTATCAACAGCAGCAACAACAGGATAATTCATCAGGATTTTTGCAAAAACTTGTTATGATGCTTTGCTCTACACTTTTAAACGGACAACAACAACCATATAATACAGGCAGAATGAATGCTGCTAAGGCTTCATCAACTTTGATGAATAACTTTGATCTTATAGACAGCCCTATGGGAGACGGTGTAGATGGTCAATCAAGTTGGAATGAAATGCAGTATGTTTCTGACCAGACTTCAGACCCTCAACTTAGAGCAGCCATAAAATGGTTTGATAACCATCCAAATGAATTTCACACAATGGAAAACTTAAACTCAGGCAGAAGAACTCTTAACGATAATATATTTACTGTAGATGAGCTTAGAAAATATACTAATGCGAAAAATGCAGCAGTATATTATTAACAGAAACCTTTCTGAAGAAGGAGCAAATAAATTTGATTTAAGCTATGCTTAACCGGCTATTATAAAGACTAAGACTCCTGAGGCATTGAGAAAACTCTTTGCCTCTTTTAATTTATATATTTTTAACGAGATAGGTCTTAGTTAACAAATTCCAAAAAATCACCAATATCAGTTTCTGTGTCTTTTATGACGCCTTCGTTTAATTCCACAACGCTGTAAGCTGAAAAACAAATCTCAGAAACACGCCATGCCGGCATGTTTTCTATCAAATAAACAACTTCATTTTTTTTATTTAGAAAAACAGCATCAAATTTAAATTTCATAAAAAAAGAATGAATGCCTGTACAGGGAATTATGTGCAAAGCTTCGCCTTTAGCAAAACTTTTCCTGCCTAAAAGACCTTTCATTCTGGTAAAAGGATTGTTGGCAATTTCCAGTTTATCTGCCAGTATTTTTTCATTTTTAATATTTAATAATTTCATAATAAATACTCTACAAAATACAGATTTAAATCACAATAACAATTTGTTATAATATAGTAAAAAAGAGAGTAATAGAAGCACTATAACTTTAAATAATTATTTTTTTCTTCTACTGCATAATTAGTCTAAAGTATCTTCAAAAATGATCGATAATAATATATATAATAAAAACAGCAAAATAAAACTTGAGGATACGGAAGAGCATGATTATTGAATTCAGAGTAAACGAAAACAGCACAGAAGCCGCATGGCTAAGAACTCTTTATGACTTAATCGACGAATTGAATTGCAGATGTAACACTTATCTCGAAGAATCCCATAATAAAAGTTTTAATAATTATTTAAGAACAAGAATTATCGAAGTTTATGGTTCTGCCACAATGATAGGCTGGCTAAAATTGCGCATGGAGAGATACAATCACTTTATAGATGCACACAATCAACCCATAATAAAAATTATTTCCAACTCAACGGAAGAACCTACCTAATTAAGCAACAAGCGCAACTTTAGATTCTATTCTCGTCAAAATTTCATCATTTGGCTCACAAATATCAAATATGATATTTAAACGGGTCTGAAATATTAATTGAGAAACATGATGTTGAAGATTATAAAGCTTAAGACCAACTTCATTATAAAAAGAAAATTTATAAAGTCCTAAAATCATTCCAAGCCCCACATCATTGATTTTTGAAAGCTGTCCCATATTTAAAAGAAATGTCTTACTTCCGTCATCTGCCAGCTCTTCCATTAAACTTTTTAATTTATCAATATTTTCTTTTTCAAACACATCTTTTGGCAAATTAATAATGCAATAATCATCAAACTTTGTGAAAGACCACTTCATAGAAAAACAACCCTCTCCAACCAAAATATTTCCTCGCTACTGAGTTTTTATATCCTTTTCAAAATCAAAATAAGAATAAAAAAATTGAGTGCAAAATCTAATTAATAAATTTACTCAACAAATCTATAGTAACAAGTTTTGTTGAATAGTTCAAAATTTTACTTTAATAAACCAACTTTTACTTTAAAAAATCACCGAAAAGCTTTATTTGCATGGATGATGCCTGTTTTAATATTTTGCAATCATAGGTTACATAACTTCATGAAGAAAT